>NZ_JBGFFF010000384.1:0-1008 GCF_056175785.1 Acidovorax sp. LjRoot204 | reverse complement strand
GTTCTGGGGGCTGGTGGTGTTCATGCCCGTCGGCCTCACCTACCTTTCGGCCCTGCTGCTGCTCGCCACCATGCTCTTGGCCGGCGGGCTGCGCGAGCGCTTCGCGCGGCTGCGCGCCAACCCGCTGTGGTGGCCGCTGGTGGCTTACCTGGCCTGGACCTTCATCGTGCTGGCCATCGGGCCGCACTACCCCGAGACCGGCTCGAACCTGTTCCACGGCCTGCGCATCGGCCTCACCATCCTGATGGCACTGGCGCTCACGCGCGAGGAAGCGGTCTGGGCGCTGCGCGGCTTCCTGCTGATCGCGGCGCTGAACATCCTGCTGGTCGTGGCCTACTACGCCATCGGCTTTCCGATCTGGTCGCCGCTGCGTGCGGTGGTCATGGAAGTGGGCAACAAGTCGATCAGCAATGCGCTGCTGTTCAGCGTGGTGGCGTCCACGGCCGCCGTGTGGGGCATTGCGCAGATCGCCGCGCACCGGCCGCTGCGCGCCATTCCGGCTTTCGTGCTGATGCTGGGCCTGGGGCTGGTGGTGGCGCTGCCGCTGACCTCGCGCACCTCGGTGCTCGCGCTGCTGCTGGTGATCCCGGTGGTCTGCATCCACCAGTGGCGCAGCCACCTGAAGATGCTGGTGAGCGCGCTGGTGCTGGGCGCCGTGGTGCTGGCGGCCGCGCTCTACCAGCTGCCACAGCTGCAGCACAAGGTCGAGACCGGCGTGGAGGAAATCGAGAAGGCGCAGGCCGGCGAAATCTTCAAGGGCAGCTGGGTCATCCGCTACTACATGTACCGCGACACCGGCCTCATGATCGCCGACCGGCCGCTCACGGGCTGGGGCATCGGCGGCTGGACCGACCAGTGGCACAAGCGCGGGCCGGCCCTCTTCGCCGACTCGAACATGCCGCACAACGACTTCCTCTGGGTCGGCGCGCAGGGCGGGCTGCCGGCCTTGCTGAGCCTGCTGGCCATCATGGCGGGCGCCGTCTGGCAGGCGTGGAAGCGGCCCGACAT
>NZ_JBGFFF010000383.1:0-1014 GCF_056175785.1 Acidovorax sp. LjRoot204 | reverse complement strand
CCAGCTACGAAGACCTGGTCGCCCTGGCGCCCAAGATCCGCGCCGCAGTGGGCGCAGAGAAGGCCGCGGCGCTGGACAAGGCCCTGAAAGACTGACGCTGGACACGCGTGGCCGCAAGCAGTGCTACAATAGCCGGCTTTGCCTTGCCACACTGCGCCCGACGCTGCAGGTGGCTTTTCCTCTTCCACGGAAGAATCCACAAGGAGTGCCATGCGTCACTACGAAATCATTTTGCTGATCCACCCGGATCAGAGCGAACAAGTTCCGGCCATGCTGGAGCGCTACAAGGGCCTCATCACGGCCGGCGGCGGCAAGGTCCACCGCGTTGAAGACTGGGGCCGCCGCCAGCTGGCCTACCAGATCAACAAGCTCAGCAAGGCGCACTACCTGTGCGTCAACATCGAAGCCGAGCAAACCGTGATGGGCGAACTGGAACACGCGTTCAAGTTCAACGATGCCGTGCTGCGCCACCTCACCGTCCAGAAGAAGAAGGCCGAAACCGGTCCTTCGTCGATGATGAAGACGGTCGAGCGCGAAGAAGCCCGCAAGGCTCAGCAGGCCGAATACGCCGCCAACAACAGCTGATGGCGTGACCGCTGCCGCTGCTGCGGCAACCGGTGTCAATCAGCTGGTGCTGACCGCCTCGGTTGCCGAACTCGGAGCCTTGCGATACACGCCGGCCGGCCTTCCCGCCATCGATCTGAAGCTCGAACACGAGTCGACGCTCCAGGAGGCAGGAAAAGCCAGGCAGGTGAAAACGGCCCTCAGGGCCGTTGCCTTCGGCGCCATCGCCGAACGGCTCGCAACGCAGTCGATGGGAAGTCTCTGGCGTTTTCAGGGCTTCCTCGCGACACCGGGCAATGGCAAGCATCCGGTCCTGCACATCCAGGATTTTCAGCAAGATTAATTTTCGACAAGAGGTCCCCAAATGGCCACGTTCAAGAAATTCAACAAAGACAAGCGCCCGAAGCGCAACACCCAGTCGCTGCTGTTCAAGCGCAAGCGCTTCTGCCG
>NZ_JBGFFF010000382.1:0-1023 GCF_056175785.1 Acidovorax sp. LjRoot204 | reverse complement strand
CTTCTGACGCGCTTCGACGTCGATGGTGGACTTGTCGCTGTTGGCCGGCTGGCCGGTCACCTGCGCTGCAGGAGCCGACGAAGCGGCGGGTGCATCGGTGGTGCTGCCGTCCTTCATGCCGTCCTTGAAGCCCTTGACGGCGCCACCAAGGTCGGAACCCATGTTCCGCAGCTTCTTGGTGCCGAAGATCATGACCACGACGAGCAGCACGATCAGCCAGTGCCAGATAGAAAAAGAACCCATGGAAGACTCCTAAGAATGTGTCCGATTTTAGTCGGGCTGAATGTGACAGTTCGGATTAATGGGATTCAGCCGCGCAGCCATGGGCGGGGGCCGCCCATGACGTGGACATGGAGATGGTGGACCTCCTGCCCGCCCTCGGCGCCGGTGTTGACGACGACCCGGTAGCCGCCCTCCGGATAGGGCTTGCAGCCCTGTTCCAGCGCGAGCCGGGGGGCCAGCGTCATGATCCGGCCCATCAGCGCGGCGTCGTCGGGGGTGAGCTGCGCCATCGAGGCGATGTGCCGCTTGGGCACCAGCATGAAGTGCACCGGCGCCCAGGGGGCGATGTCGTGAAAGCCGAACAGTTCGTCGTCCTCGTAGACCTTGCGCGAAGGAATCTTGCCTTCGATGATTTTGCAGAAGACGCAGTTCGGATCAGATGACATCTTTGGGTTCCATGGGACGGCTGCCGTTCATGCGGATCATGCCCTTCACGATCCGGTAGAGAAACCACAGCGAAATGAGGCTCCAGGCGATCCAGCCCGGCACGAGAAAGAGGAGCCAGAGCCACGAGGTCAGGATGTACAGCAGGCCCGCCCACAGCACCGAGCGGATGCGCCAGCTGAAATGCGTGGCCTGCCAGGTGCCGGCCGCGTCGTCGCGCTTGATGAAGTCGATCAAGAGCGCCAGCAGCAGCAGCGCCACCGAGGCCTGCGCCCCCGGCAGGACGGCGCCAATGGCCACGATCAGGTGCAGGATGTAGCTGATCCAGCCCCAGGTCTTGAGCGAGTCGTCGGGTTC
>NZ_JBGFFF010000381.1:0-1025 GCF_056175785.1 Acidovorax sp. LjRoot204 | reverse complement strand
CGCGGGTCGCCAGCTTTGCAAACTTGGCGATGGGATTGAGAACACCGTGCTTTCGGTTCTTCACGGAGATGTCCGCAAGCGTCTCGAGCTTGAGCCCGCGGTCGTGCATGTATCGCCGAGCGCGCATGGCGTACAAGGCGGGCATGATCATGCCCCGCCTGTTGTTCCAGTCTTGCTGGCTCAGCTGCAATGGCCCGCCTCCGAGACCGCTCAGATGGTCCATCCCGAATACCAGGACGGTGTCGTACTGCCCAACCTTGAGCGCCTGCAATGCGAGATTCAGTGCAGTCGCTCCGCTGGAGCAGGCGTTGTCCACGTTGTAGACGGCGCCCCCGTGCGCATGCAGTTCACGCAGTGCCCGCTGACCCGGCAACATGGCCCCGAGCGCGTTGCCGCAGTAGAACGCCTGTACCTCGGAGAGTCGCGTGCCGGCATCTTCCAAGGCGCCAAGGATGGCCGACTGGACCATGGCCTCTTCGGTGAGCTCCGGAAAGCGGCCGAAGTCGGTGATGCCCACGCCGGTGATCATTGGTTGCTTCATCTCATTGCTCCTGAAAGGCGTAATCGGGTGTGCCGTCCGGCAATGCGAAGGGCACCACGCGCACGCGGCTTTCGATCGCAGGCGGGCTTCCATCGAACAGGAGCCGACCGAAGGCGCGAACGCCCGACTCGAAGTCGACCATCGCCAGTGCATAGGCGGGCTTGTCCTTGCCGGGATGGACCACCGTGAAGCTGTAGAGGGAGCCGATCGGGCCGAGCTCGATTTCCTCGATCGGCCGGTCGTTGTGAACGAATTCGATCGGCGGAAACTGGGGTGGCTGACCGCCGGCCTGTGTGGCCACAAGCACCATGCCGCCAGGGGTGTCACGGATGTGGGAATCCGCGCGCTTGATGATCTTCAAAGGTGTCTCCTGTTCCGGTGGCGATGGCCACGGCAACAGGAAGTGTGGTGACCCAGGGCCGCCCCGTCATTGGATTTGTGCTGCGCATTCTTTAGCCGTCCTAAAGCGTGCAAAGCGTGTAGT
>NZ_JBGFFF010000380.1:0-1030 GCF_056175785.1 Acidovorax sp. LjRoot204 | reverse complement strand
GTGATTGGCTGTTCTTGGCCCCGTGCGGGAACACGCGAAAGAACGTTCCTTTCATCAGACGCCCTTCTATCGATCACCTCTGGCCGACGTGCAGCAAGTCCTGCTTGCCTGCCCGCGTCCACTACTTTGAGCGCCTCGTTGCCGCAGATGAAGCGGAGGCTGGCTTCGCGCGCTTGGTCGCGGCGCACGCGACCAACTCCTCTGCCAGGGATGCTCCGACAGGGAGGTGAAGTTCGAGCGGCAGTGCATTCGCGACAGCGAAGGCTCTCGAACTGCATGGAAAAAAGCTCTTGCAGCTTCGCAGAGAGAGAGCCGCGATCGAAAACTGTTTTTATGCAATCGGCGACATAGCAATGCATATTTATGCGCCGCTAAGCATTTTCTGGATAGGATTGCGCCATGGAAGCGAAAAATCTCGGGCCTCATGCCTCTGGCAACCCCGGAGATCCCATCGGAGCTGCATGGCTCGTTCGCGCGTTCAGCCTTGAACTCGTCCAGCCCATCTTTGTCCGCAGCGAGATCGGTCCCCGCAGACAGACCGTACACCATCCGGGGTACCGTCGGGAGGTCCACCAAGAGCACATGCGACCTGCTGCCACGCTGCAGGCCCACCTGACTTTCATGCTCAAACACGAGGGCGTGCACCTCGAACTCCTGGCCCGCCTCTTTGAACGCCTGGACCCGCTCGTCGTTGCCGACTGGGTGCGTGCAGAGCCGAACGGTCAATACGCCCGCCGGGCCGGTTTCTTCTACGAGTGGCTCACTCGGCGAGAGCTGCCGATCGAGAACGGCTTGGTCGGGGGCAACTACGTCGAAGCCCTGGATCCTGAAGAACAGGTGGTCGCGACCACCAGCGTGCCGGTGGGCCGGTGGCGTGTGCGGGACAACATGCCGGGGACCAGCGACTTCTGTCCCACGGTTCGCCTGACGCCCGCGAATCACGAGGGGCTTCAGTTCGACCTGGCCGGCGCGTTGGCTCGAGAGGAAGCTGAGTTCGGAGCGGAGGTCCTGCGCAGAAGCGCAGTGTGGA
>NZ_JBGFFF010000379.1:0-1033 GCF_056175785.1 Acidovorax sp. LjRoot204 | reverse complement strand
GTGTCAGTGGAGCCCCGCGCCGCCCGGCGCCGCCTCCACGCCAAAACCCATGCCTTCGATGCCGAGCGCGCCGGCCTCGCCACCGGCGCCGCGCTTGGCTCCGCGCGCCTTGCCCGCGCGCGACGGCGGCCTGCAGAGCACGCACACGTAGCCGCTCTTGTGGTCGTGCGCATGCGCGACGAACTGGCCCGAACAGCGGCAGCAGGTGCTCAGCTGCAGCATGTCGCTGTCGAAAAAACGCACCATAGTGTAGGCGCGCGTGAAATCCAGAATTGGCTCGCTGTCCTGCGCTGCAATTTGCTGCAAATAAAGCTTGTAGCTTTTAATCAATATCCAGACTTTTTCTTCGTCCGAATGAATTTTCATGAATTGATACATGTTGTAAAACATTGACGAATGGATATTCGCCAGCCACGTCATATACCAATCGGTTGAAAATGGAAGCAATCCCTTGGGCGGTGAAACCCCCTTGATTTCCTTGTAGAGGCGGATCAGGCGCTCACGGCTCAGCCCCACCTCCGACTCCAGGAACTGCAGGCGGGCGCCCAGCTGGATCAGCTGGATCGCGAGCTGCACTTCCCGCACCTCGCCCAGCACGCTCTTGCGCGTCATGCCGGCACCGCTGCTTTTCGGGTCTGCAGGCTCCGTGCCGACATCAGGATCGACATGTGCGCTTGTTGCAGCATCGTGTCCTTACCTTCGCCAACCACCGCCGACATCGAGGCATGTTCGTCGAGCCTGAAACTGCACAGCAGGAAGTTCGACGCCGCCAGCTTGACGATCTGCGCCAGCGACATGCCGGCCAGCATGTCGGCCAGTTCGCTGCTCACGCCGAGCCGAAACATCGCCGCCACGCGGTCCTGCTTGACCAGTTTCTGCGCCAGCAGCATGTAGGCGAGATTGATGTCGCCGATTTCCCGGGAGATTTCGCCGTTGGCTACGCTCATCACGTTATCCGTTTCCAAAATGCACTCCGTTCAGTCATGTCCTGATTGGATTATTCACAATATTTAACACTTGTAACCTTCTGCAC
>NZ_JBGFFF010000378.1:0-1040 GCF_056175785.1 Acidovorax sp. LjRoot204 | reverse complement strand
GGTCGTTATCTGTTAGTGGCCGAGTATTACAACCCGTCGCCGGTGGCCATTCCATACCGCGGTAACAGTGACCGCCTGTTCAAGCGCGACTTTGCGGGCGAAATCATGGATCGCCATCCGCAGTTGCAGCTGGTGGACTATGGTTTTGCCTACCGCCGTGATCCCAGCTTTCCGCAAGACGACATCACTTGGTTCCTGATGCAAAAATGCTGAAATTTCACTGAGATGAGCATGCTGACCTATTGCAAACGCTGCGTGATGCCTGACACCAAGCCGGACCTGCGTCTGGACGAGCACGGTATCTGCAATGCCTGCCGCAGCTACGAAGCAAGAGAGGCGGTCGACTGGGATGCCCGTTACCAGGAATTGCTGAAGGTGCTGGAGAAATACCGCCGCCCCGATGGCGGCCACTGGGACTGCATCGTGCCTGTCAGCGGTGGAAAAGATAGTACGTACCAAGTGGTGCGGATGCTCCAATTGGGACTGAATCCTCTGTGCGTCACCTCATCCACTTGCGATCTTTCTCCCCTGGGGCGTTCCAACATAGAAAGTCTCAAGCGCCTGGGCGTGGACCACATCGAGTTTTCGCCCAATCCCCTTGTGCGCGCCAAGCTCAACCGCGTGGGCCTCATGCAGGTGGGTGATATCTCGTGGCCTGAGCACGTCGGAATCTTCACCATTCCCGTACGCGCGGCGGTGCAGTTCAATGTGCCCCTGATCGTCTGGGGCGAGAACTCGCAGAATGAATATGGCGGCCCGGCCGCAGCGGCGGAGAACAATGTGCTCAGCCGACGTTGGCTTGAGGAGTTTGGCGGCCTGCTGGGCATGCGTGTGTCCGATCTGATCGGTCAGGAGGGGATCCAAGCCAAGCATTTGATCCCTTATGTTTATCCTAGCGACGAAGAGCTGCAGCGGGTGGGAGTGACCGGCCTGTTTTTGGGGTACTACATCCCATGGGATGGACTATCCAATGCCTTGATCGCGCAGGCCAATGGTTTTCAGAGCTACCACAAGGTGGTCGAGGGCTCGATGGTCAACTA
>NZ_JBGFFF010000377.1:0-1047 GCF_056175785.1 Acidovorax sp. LjRoot204 | reverse complement strand
CCGCGAGCACCGTGTGGTAGGCCACCGCGCCCTGCAGCAGGACCCAGATCACGCTGCCGATCAGCGCCCAGTTCAGGCACGACAGGGCCAGCTGGAGCCAGGCCATCCGAAGGGACGGCACCTTGAACGGATAGTGGCGCAGCCGGAACACGTGCCCGCTGGCCAGGGCGCACAGCACGAAGTAGCCCGCGGCCAGCAGCAGCAGCACCGCGCCCAGGATGCGCAGCCCGCCGTTGCCGACCTTCCATTCGGCCGGCAGCACCAGCGGCCAGAAACAGAAGGCCACTCCCGCCACCACCAGGTAGCCGAGCCAGTTGGTCAGCATGCTGAAGCCGAGCACGCGCGTGATGGTGCCGTTGGGAAGGCCCAGCCGCGAATAGAGCCGGTAGCGGAACGCCACGCCGCCCACCAGCGAACCGAGGTTCAGGTTGAAGGCATAGCTGATGAAGGTCACGCCCATGACGGTGCGGGCGCCGAGCGGGTGGCGCGTGAGATGGCGGCCCAGCAGGTCGTAGGTGCTGTAGGTGGCAAAGCTGCCGGCGGCCAGCGCGCCGGCCAGCCACAGCGTGGCCGCGGGCAGCGCGCGCATGGCGTCGAACACCTCCTGCCAGTCGATGGCACGCGCCTGGCTCACGAGCAGCCAGGCGATCAGGCCGAAGAAGGCCCAGACCGCGATGCGCCGCAGCCAGGGCCACCAGGGCCGGTGCGCGGGCTTCGCAGTGGAGATGCTCATGCCGCTTCCGTCGGCGTGGCCCCGTTGTCGCCGGCGCCCTCGCGCTTTTCGCGCTTCTCGGCAAGCTCGATGGCCTCGGCCGGGGTGAGGCGCGGCACCTGCCGCGGCAGCCAGYCGAGCCACGACGGATACCAGCGCAGGAAGTGGAAGATGAAGAAGCTGCGCACCAGCCGCCAGCCGCTCCATCCGCTCTCCGGGTCGGCCTCGCCGATCTGCTGGCAGCTCTCGCGCATGAGCTTGTCCATGCGTTCCCACAGCAGCTGGTTGAAGGCCCTGCCGCGCGCAAACACGTTGGCTTCCAGGTTGAGCGACAG
>NZ_JBGFFF010000376.1:0-1065 GCF_056175785.1 Acidovorax sp. LjRoot204 | reverse complement strand
CATACTCGCCGATCAGGTGCCAATACTTGCTATCAAACTCTCTGATCTGCTCTACGGAGAAAGCCTCGAATCGGCGGTGGATCGCTCTGATAGAGATGCCTTTGGACTCGGCGAAGTCGTCGGCCACGTGCCGAGCCATGCGGATGGCGTCATACCACGCCGCCTGCTCGTAAGAGCCCATACTCTTCTCGTGCGGATCAGTCCTACGGCGATACCGTCCTGCCATCGGAACGCTTCCTCTGTTTGCCGTTGGCAGAACTCTACCCCGATCCGACACCGCGGGTCGTCCACGACGATGCACAGCCGGCCGTGGCGGCCGCCGCGAACAGCGGGTTCCTACATAACCCCAGGTGAGCGGTTCGCTGTGTAGCGCTTGTGGGCGAAAGCAGGCGCCAGCCTGGACCCGCCCCACCTGTCACCTGGTGCCGGCGATCACTGCACTCCGGCACACATCCAGTCCATGACCTCTTCGGCATTGGACCCGGGCACAACGGGCTGGAATGGCGCGGCCGGATCATTCTCAGAGAGCAGAACGCTGCCGTCTGCGCGATACGCAACCCAGGTGYGAACCGCACTGGTTCGTGCCTTGCAGGTGAACGACAGGTGCTGGCGATAGTACGCCGCCTCGCCCTTGCGACCCGGGATCTGCACCCACACGCTGCTGACAGGACCGTTGGGCTGCACTGTGCGCAGATCCGCCAACCATGGGCCATCCAGGCCCTCGAACAGATCGAGCCATCGCGTGCCGGGTTCATTTTTGTAGCGCTTGTAGTACGAGATGGCGTCCCAGACGGTGACCCTGGCCTCATCCCTGTGCGCCCGATGCTCTGTGGCCATGGCTGCGACCGCATCCTCGACTGCCAGGCGTGCGGCCTCGGAGATCTCCTGCTGCTCTTCAGCGGTGCGCACGGGCGCATTCTGCGCGGCCGCCGCCGGCGCGATCAGCGCGGCCAGCACCATCACCCACCCTGCCTTGCTCATCCCTTCCCTGCCTGCGGCCTCGGCGCTGGCGGGGTGCCGGCGCTGTCCACCGGCGTTATACAACAGGGGCGATCAGCGTTGCAC
>NZ_JBGFFF010000375.1:0-1066 GCF_056175785.1 Acidovorax sp. LjRoot204 | reverse complement strand
CATCGATCCTGCCCGCAAGAGCCTGCTCTGGCTCGTGGCGATCGGCTTCTTCATGCAGACGCTCGACGCCACCATCATCAACACCGCGCTGCCCGCCATGGCCGCGAGCCTTGGCGAAAGCCCGCTGCGCATGCAGTCGGTGGTGGTGGCCTACGCGCTGACCATGGCAATGCTGATTCCGGCCTCGGGCTGGATCGCCGACCGGTTCGGCACGCGGCGCGTGTTCTTCTCGGCCATCGTGCTGTTCGTCGTCGGCTCCGTCCTGTGCGCCTTGTCGGTGGGCGTGGGGCAGCTGGTGGYTGCGCGGGTGGTGCAGGGCCTGGGCGGCGCCTTGCTGCTGCCGGTAGGGCGGCTGACGCTGCTGCGCACCGTGCCGCGCGGGGAGTTCCTGCAGGCGATGAGCTTCGTTGCCATTCCGGGGCTGATCGGGCCGCTGCTCGGGCCCACGCTGGGCGGCTGGCTGGTGCAGTACGCCTCCTGGCACTGGATCTTCCTGATCAACGTGCCTGTGGGGTTGGCGGGCTGCCTGGCAACGCTGCGCTTCATGCCCGACCTGCGCGGGGCCATCCAGCGGCGCTTCGACGGCGCGGGCTACGCGATGCTGGCCTTCGGCATGGTCGCGATCTCGCTGGCGCTCGACGGTGTCTCGGGCGCGGGGCTGCGCCAGGTCAGCGTGCTGCTGTTGCTGGTGTTCGGCTTTGCGAGCGTGGTGGCCTATTGGCTGCATGCCGCGCGCCGGCCCGAGCCGCTGTTCTCGCCCTCGCTGTTCGGCGTGCCCACGCTCAGCATCGGCTTGCTCGGCAACCTGTTCTCACGGCTCGGCAGCAGCTGCATGCCGTTCATGGTGCCCCTGCTGCTGCAGGTGTCGCTGGGCTATTCGCCGCTTCGGGCGGGGCTCATGATGCTTCCGATCGCGCTGGCCGGCATGGCCATGAAGCGTTTCGCGACCCCGCTGATCACGCGCCACGGCTACCGCAAGGTGCTGGTGGCCAACACCGTGCTGGTGGGCCTGGCGATGGGCATCTTCGGCCTGACCGGGCCGGACCAGCCGGCTGCGCTGCAGATC
>NZ_JBGFFF010000374.1:0-1073 GCF_056175785.1 Acidovorax sp. LjRoot204 | reverse complement strand
GCGCTGGGCTTTGGCTTCCGCTGCGGCTTTCTCGGACTGTTGCACATGGAGATCGTGCAAGAGCGGCTGGAGCGCGAATTCGACCAGGACCTCATCACGACGGCCCCCAGTGTGGTCTATGAGGTGGTCAAGGCCGACGGCGAAGTGATCATGGTCGAGAACCCTTCCAAGATGCCTGACCAGGGTCGCCTGGAGGAAATCCGCGAGCCTATCGTGACGGTCCATCTGTACATGCCGCAGGACTATGTGGGCCCGGTGATGACGCTGGCCAATCAGAAGCGTGGCGTGCAGATGAACATGGCGTACCACGGTCGCCAGGTAATGCTCACTTACGAAATGCCGCTCGGTGAAATCGTGCTCGACTTCTTTGACAAGCTCAAATCGGTCTCGCGCGGCTACGCCTCCATGGACTACGAGTTCAAGGAGTACCGTGCCTCCGATGTGGTGAAGGTTGATATCCTGCTCAACGGAGAAAAGGTGGATGCCTTGTCCATCATCGTGCACCGTTCGCAGTCGCAGTACCGCGGCCGGGCAGTGGTTGCCAAGATGCGCGAGATCATCAGCCGCCAGATGTATGACGTGGCCATCCRGGCGGCCATTGGCGCCAACATCATTGCGCGCGAAACCATCAAGGCACTGCGCAAAAACGTGTTGGCCAAATGTTATGGCGGGGATATCACCCGCAAACGCAAGCTTCTTGAGAAGCAGAAAGCAGGCAAAAAGCGCATGAAACAGATCGGATCGGTCGAGGTGCCTCAAGAGGCATTCCTGGCCATTTTGCAGGTGGAAGATTGATGCAATTCATGCAAATTTTGACGTCACTGGTGCTGGCGGCCTTCGTGGGCTATATCGGTGCCTGGTATACCGGAGCTATCGAGGGCAACTTTGCACTGCTTTTGTTTCTGGCAACGGTCGTCACCGGCATCTACTGGCTGGCAGAGCGCATTTATTTTCTGCCCCGGCGGCGCCGCGCGGCGCAGCACCTTCGCCACGGCCAGCGCGGGGAAGATGTGGCCGCCGGTTCCGCCGGCCATAATCATCACGGGGGCATGCATCGGCGCGTTCATGCCAGC
>NZ_JBGFFF010000373.1:0-1081 GCF_056175785.1 Acidovorax sp. LjRoot204 | reverse complement strand
GTGCAAGGGTTGATCGGTTAATGGTGTAGGTAGTTACCGTATCCATGAAGTCCATCGTGAACACCCTCTTGAAGCTGACCTGCGACGCAGTGAACGCCGCATCGGTTTTGGTACTCATGCCGCCCTCAGGGTGGTACGTCGCCGAGCTCTCGCCCTCAAGCAACGTCACAGCCAGGCCCTGAGGCTTGGCATCGCCGGCACTGGAGTGCGAACACTCCAAGTACACCGGGTTAGCTGCAGCGGCGCCTGAAGCCATCAGGGCGCCAGCTACCAACGGGCAGAGTAGCGCCCTCATCGCGGCACCGCCGCGCTTGCGATCAGAGCTTCAAGTCGAGCGACCGCCTGCTCCTTCGTGACGCCACTCGGCAGCGAGGCCTTGTCCATCCGCGTTGCGCGGCGAAGGCACTGTTCAACAGCCTCTTGCCTTGGCTCGACGTGGGAGAGCCCGCAGCTGTATGCCAAGCCTTCCAGGAGGGTCCGGTCGTCGACCGAGGCCTCGGGCCACACCAGGTCCAACCTCTCGCCCCGGATCACGTCTTTCTTGCTTTCACTCCAGATGAGGAAAGGATACGTCCCAACCAAGACCGCCACTACAAGCGCGATAACGCCACCTTCGAGCTTCGTCATTTCGCCACCCCTTCGTTTGATTTGGAATCCTCGATCAGCTCTGCCAGGCGCTTGGCCGCCTGATCCATCGTCATGCCCTTCGGCAACGTTGGTTCTTCCAGCAGCGCGGACTGGAGGCACTGGATGATCATTTCGCGGTCAAGCTCGACCTCCCGCAGTGAGCACGTAAAGCCCAAGGTTGCCAGCAGCGCCCGATCGCGCTCGGGCATTGTCATCACATCTGGCCAGACGAACTGCAGGCGCTGCAGCGCGGCTTCGGCATGTGCTTTGCCCAAATCGCGCGCCAGCATCGAGCCCACAAGGATGATCACTCCAACCACGATCATCAGAACCCACTTGTTGATCTTCATCTCGCGTCCTGCAGCGTTAGGTAAGTTGGATCTCTTGTCCGTTAACGATCGCGGACAGCTTGACGTCAGAAAGCATGTACTGGCCGCCAGGGCCACCCCTGACC
>NZ_JBGFFF010000372.1:0-1085 GCF_056175785.1 Acidovorax sp. LjRoot204 | reverse complement strand
GTCTTGATGCCGCCGTTGCCCCCCACGTACAGCTCCCAGCCCGAATCCACCCCGATCACGCCCACGTCCTTGATCCCGGCCTCGGCGCAGTTGCGCGGACAGCCSGAGACCGCGAGCTTGACCTTGTGCGGCGAATACATCGCCCACAGCGCCCGCTCCAGGTCCTTGCCCATCTGGGTGGAATCTTGCGTGCCGAAGCGGCACCACTCGCTGCCCACGCAGGTCTTCACCGTGCGCAGGCTCTTGGCATAGGCAAAGCCCGAGGGCATGCCGATGTCCTTCCAGACACCCTCCAGGTCCTCCTTCTTCACCCCCAAGAGGTCGATGCGCTGGCCGCCCGTGACCTTGACGGTCGGGATCTGGTACTTGTCGGCCGCATCCGCGATGCGGCGCAGCTCGTCGGGCGTGGTGTGGCCGCCCCACATCCGCGGGATGACCGAGTAGGTGCCGTCCTTCTGGATGTTGGCGTGGCTGCGCTCGTTGATGAAGCGGCTCTGCGGATCGTCCTTGGCCTCCTTGGGCCAGGTGCTGATCAGGTAGTAGTTGATGGCCGGGCGGCAGGTGGCGCAGCCGTTGGGCGTGCGCCAGCCCAGGTTGCGGTACACCTCGTCGTGCGTCAGGTAGTGTTCGCGGCGGATGGCATCGCGCACGTCCTGGTGGTTCGCGTCGGTGCAGCCGCACACGGCCTTCTTCTTGGGCGTGGCCGAGTAGTCGCCGCCGGCGGTGAACATCAGGATCTGCTCCACSAGGCCSGTGCACGAGCCGCAGCTGGCGCTGGCCTTGGTGTGCTTCTTGACCTCGTCCAGGGTGAACAGGCCCTTGTCCTTGATGGCCTTGCAGATGGTGCCCTTGGTCACGCCGTTGCAGCCGCACACCTCGGCGTCGTCGGGCATGCCCGCGGCCTTGCTGTGGCCCTCATGGCCGGTGTCGCCGATGTTGGACTCGCCGAACATCAGCTTGTCGCGGATGTCGTGCACGCTGCGCCCGTCGCGCAGGAGCTTGAAGTACCAGCTGCCGTCCACCGTGTCGCCGTACAGGCACGCGCCCACCAGCTTGTCGTCCTTGATGACGAGCTTCTTGTAGAC
>NZ_JBGFFF010000371.1:0-1087 GCF_056175785.1 Acidovorax sp. LjRoot204 | reverse complement strand
ATGTGGAAATGCCCGAGCAAGCCGAAAGGACAGGGCTCTTCGACCTTTCGGTGGTCAACGAGGGCAGCTGAGGGTAATCCGAACTCGCGGCCGGCGACGACGGCCGCGCTACCATGTCCACGTGACTCACAGGGGAACGCAACACGTGATCCGCACCATCTGTATCAATGCCGCCCTGGCGGCGCTCTCGGTCATATCGGCCACGCCATACGCTGGCCAGGACCCGGCAAAGCTGACCGATCCCTCAATGGCCGCAGCGGATGCGGCTTTAGCGGCGATTCTGGCGGCCGAGGACCCCTATGGTTATGTCAGTCGCAAGGCCGATGTGGCGATCTGGGAAGAGCAAGGCAAGCGCGAGGATGAGCGTTGGCTGCATTTGGTCTTCACGCCTGAGCTTCATGTCTACGTGGATCTCCGGCGCGTCACCGCCAGCAAGGCGGGGGAGGTCGTGGAACTGTGGTCCAAGCATGTCAATGCGATCGGTGAAACCACGCTGGGCCAGGACCGCATCTACTGCAGCAGCATGACCTCGCAGGTTGGCACGCTCGCGCTTCTCGATGAGCGCGGCGACGCGACCGTCAAGAACGATAGGTTCTTACCCGCTTCTCCCATTCTTCCGGGCTCAATCATGGAAGCCAAGGCGAGCTGGGCCTGCAACTGATGAGCAAGATTGCGGCCGCGATGATACTGGTTCCCGCAGCATTTGCGCTTTGGCCCTACGCCAGATCCCTGCTCGGTACTGATCGCCAAACAGAGCGCGACGAAGCAGAGGCGATCGGGCGCGCCCTGGCGAACAGTCGCTCAGCCGCGCACTGGGATGATGACGACGATGCACCGCCGCCTGTGCAGACAGAGGATGAGATTCCTCGCCCCCTCTATGCGGACAGCGTCGTTGAGCAATGGCAAGAGCCGCACGAGTGGATTCACGACTCGCTTGACGTGAACGATGCGTCCAACCCTCTGCACTACACAGACATGAACCCTATGAACCCCATGGGCAATGACTGGTAGTCAGGGCGGCTCAGCCGCCCCTAACCACCGCCAGGAGCGCGCCTGACTCGACCAGGCGGACGGCGGTAGCCACCTC
>NZ_JBGFFF010000370.1:0-1087 GCF_056175785.1 Acidovorax sp. LjRoot204 | reverse complement strand
GAGCAGGACGACGGCGCGGTCCGGGTCATGGCCCATGTAGGGGCTGACCAGCAGCTGGCCGATGAGCCGGTCGAAGCCGTGCCGCACCTTGGCCGGCTCTGGGTGCGCCGCATACATGGCGCGCAGCATCGACACCACCGCACTGAACTGCGTTCCCAGGACCTCCATGGCGCCCAGGCGGCCGCTCGCCTCGAAGACTGCTTGTGGATCGGGGGTGGTCATGCGGGGCTCCCGTCTCGGTGTTGAGGCGCCAGAACGTAAAAAGAGGCCTAAAGGATTACATCTCAATCCAAAATCCCCAAAGCTGGTGACATTGCCGCCGAAGAGCGTGAGATTTGTCACGGTGGCCGCGGCCTGCCTGGGCGCCATTGCCATCGCGGTTCGATATCGCGCTCGGTCCCACCGTGCCAATCGCCGCCGTTGGGTGTGGGCTGATGTCCCGAGCTTGCAGCGAGGGTTTGGATCTTGTTGTCCCGCATATCCAAAGGCCAAAGGCCCGGCCGGATTGCAGGCTGTGTTACGCGGTACGCGCTCCCCCGCGTAACGTAGCAACAGCCAAAAGCTTGGGTGCCTGTGACGAACGGCGCTGCTTCCGCCGCACGCATGAATGGAGAAAAAGCCTTTTTAATCAACCGTTTGCAATAAATCGCACGAGGCTTCCCCGGAGTGGAAGGGCAGTGGCACGCATGTTGCCACTTGTGACCATCCAATAAACGAGGAGGCCTCTCACATGACCGCGTCGCAGACATCGATTCCATCCACTTCCGGAGCCGTCAACAACGACGTTGCACCGGTGGTCATCGCCCAAGCCACGGTGACCCCCATCGCTCCGATGGGATCGTCTCCAGTGCCGCCGGTCGCCGCCCCCGGGCCGTCCAGCATCGGATCGCTTTCCAATGCCACACCCGGCACCGCGCTGATTCGCGACGGCGTCCGGATTCCCGTGGACGGCAGCCACGCCCTTCTCACCGGCGACCGCGTGCTGGTCCCCGAAGGTGGCCAGGCCGAGGTGTTGTTTCCGGGCTCGCCTTCCAACAAGGCGCCGCTGGCCGGCGTCTTTACCGGCGGCACCGACGCAACGCTCGGA
>NZ_JBGFFF010000369.1:0-1091 GCF_056175785.1 Acidovorax sp. LjRoot204 | reverse complement strand
GCCCTGCGTGCTGCGGCGCTGCGCCTGGGCAACTACCGGCTGGACGGCTGCAGCCTGTATGTGACGCTGGAGCCTTGCGCCATGTGCAGTGGCGCCATGCTGCATGCCCGCCTGGCACGGGTGGTGTTTGGTGCGATGGAGCCCAAGACGGGGGCGGCAGGCTCGGTGCTCAACCTGTTTGGGCATGCCGAGATCAACCACCAAACCGAGGTGCAGGGCGGGGTGCTGGCCGAGGAGTGCGGCGGCCTGCTGAGCCGCTTTTTTGCGCAGCGGCGCCGCCAGCAACGCGCCGAGGCATTGGCCCGCCACCCCCTGCGTGACGATGCCTTGCGTACACCCGATGCGGCTTTCGCGAACCTGCCCGGCTACCCCTGGGCTCCCCACTACGTCAGCGACCTGCCGAGTCTGGCGGGCCTGCGCTTGCACTACCTGGACGAAGGCCCCCGCGATGCGCGCCGTACCTGGCTGTGCCTGCATGGCAACCCGGCTTGGAGCTACCTCTATCGCCGCATGCTGCCCACCTTTCTGGCTGCAGGCGACCGCGTGGTGGCACCCGACCTGATCGGTTTTGGAAAAAGCGACAAGCCCAAGAAGGAAGGTGCGCACCAGTTCGAATGGCACCGCCAGGTGCTGCTGGAGCTGATCGAGCGGCTGGACCTACGCAATGTCGTGCTGGTGGTGCAGGACTGGGGCGGCATCCTGGGCCTCACGCTGCCCATAGCGATGCCCGAGCGGTTTGGCGGCCTGCTGGTGATGAACACGCTGCTGGCCACAGGCGATGCACCGTTGCCCCAGGGCTTTGTGGACTGGCGTGCGATGTGCCGGGACAAGCCGCTGTACGGGGTAGGGCGCCTGCTGGCACGCGGCAACCTGCACCTGAGCGCTGCGGAATGCGCAGCCTACGATGCCCCCTTTCCGGACAAAGGTTACCGGGCTGCGCTGCGTGCGTTCCCTGACCGTGTCCCTGCCGCTCTGGATGACGCCGGTGCGGCGCTGTCGCGTGAAGCCCGCGATTTCTGGCAGCACCGGTGGCAAGGCTTCAGCCTGATGGTGGTGGGGGCGCAAGACCCCGTGCTGGGGCTGCCCACCAT
>NZ_JBGFFF010000368.1:0-1109 GCF_056175785.1 Acidovorax sp. LjRoot204 | reverse complement strand
AGCGGGGTCCTTGTGCCCATTGGGCCTGGCGACGATGAGCGCTGCGCCCTCGATCAGCGGCCAGAAGAATTCCCAGACGGAGACGTCAAAGCCTGCGGGGGTCTTCTGCAAGACGCGATCATGGGATTGGAGCTGATACGCCGATTGCATCCATTCCAACCTGTTGACGATCGCGGCCTCGGAGACGATGACCCCCTTGGGTCTTCCCGTGGATCCCGATGTGTAGATGACGTATGCGGGGTTGAGCGGGGTGAGGGGTTGGGTGCGGTGATGGTCGGTGGGGTTGGTGTCGGGCGCGGCTGCGAGGGCGCGCGCGAGCGCGGRCTCGTCCATGCACAGCAGCGGAACGCCCGAGGGGAGCTGCGCGGCGGTGGCACGGTCGGTGACCATGCACACGGGCCTGGCGTCCTGGAGCATGAATGCCAGCCGGTCCTTGGGGTAGTCCACGTCCAGCGGCAGGTAGGCGGCGCCGGCCTTGAGGATGGCCAGCAGGCTGGTGACCATCTCCAGGGAGCGCGGCAGCGCGAGCGCGACGAAGCTCTCGGGGCCCACRCCCTGGGCGATCAGGTGGTGGGCCAGGCGGTTGGCGCGGGCGTTGAGCTCGGCGTAGGTGAGCGAGGAGTCCTCGAAGACGAGGGCGGTGGCCTGGGGCGTCCTGGCGACTTGCTGCTCGAAGAGCTCGGGCARGGTGGCCTGCGGCACGGGGTGCGCGGTGTCGTTCCATCCGAGCAGGATCTGCTGGCGCTCGGCGGGCTCCAGGATCTCGATGGYGCCGATGGGCTGGGCAGGGTCGGCCACGACCGCTGCGAGCACGCGCTGCAGGCGTGCGGCCAGCTGCTGCACCGTGGCGCGGTCGAACAGGTCGGTGGCGTACTCGATGCGACCGGTGAGGCCCTGCGGCTTGCCGTCGTGGCTGCGTTGCTCCCACATCGTGAACGAGAGGTCGAACTTGGCAGTTTGGGCACCGAGGAATTCACCCCTGACCTCGACGCCGGGCAACTCGAAGCTGATCCTGGCATTGTTCTGCAGCACGAGGGCCACCTGGAACAGCGGATGGCGGGCCATGGAGCGCACCGGGTTGAGCACCTCCACGAGGCGCTCGAACGGCA
>NZ_JBGFFF010000367.1:0-1113 GCF_056175785.1 Acidovorax sp. LjRoot204 | reverse complement strand
GTTATACAGGATTGGTTCAGACATGAAGGAAAAACCTGTTAGCTACTGGGGCCTTCGGTTTAGAGAAGACAGCATAGATATGGGATACGGCACTTTTATGCTGTTCGGCTTATTTATTTCCGCTGTCTATCACGGTCCTTGGGCCAGGTAGCCGTAGGCTACGCTGAACGCTTTATTCGCGGCCTTGATGCCAGCAAGCTCTGGCGAATGATGCTCACACGTGGGTCCCGTTCCCCCGTATCCACTCCCTGTAAACCCGCTTTTCTGGCTTCTTCCATCATCACCGTCCACTCCCTTGCAATGTTGCATGTCAGTGACCACCACCGCATTTGCTCCGGGTATAACGTGTAACCCTCTGGGGTCCACATGTGTCCTTGCTGGAAACCAAAACCGGCCCAAAGGCCGGTCAGTTCGTGCCGCTGCGTAGGGTCTATCACGCCCATACGTACGCCTCCCTGATTGTGGAAGGGTGATTACGCATGAACTGTGCCAGGCGTCGCCACACGCGCACGTGCCATGGCTCATTTCGCATAATGCCTATTATGTCCTAGCTAGGGTGGTGCTTTAGCTACGCACTGCATCTATCTGAATATTCGACGGTTTATCCGCTCTTCTGAATGGGTGGGATTTCCGTTGGTGGTGCTAAAACACGGATATTGTCAGATTGACCGGCTGCTGGATCGCTTCGTCATCACCCTGCGCAGCATGGGTCGAAGTCCGGCGACGGTGCGTGCGTACCGCGCGACGGTGTCGCGCTATGCGGCGTTCGCGGTGCACGTGCCCGACGAGTTGGACCCGGTGGCACGCTATGTGGCCACGCGGCGCACGCGCGACCAGCTGAAACAGGCGTCGTTGAACCTGGAACTGTCGGCCCTGCGTACGTGGTTCAACTGGCTGAAGGTCGCCGAACCGGACGCCTGGCAGCCCGATGGCTACCCACGTCAGAAGCGTGCACCGCAGCGATTGCCGCGGGCGCTGTCGGATCATGAAGTGGGCCTGCTGCTGGCGGCGCCGGACCTGTCCACGTTCGTGGGCTTTCGGGATCACTTCATCATGGCCACGCTTTACCAGTGCGGCCTGCGCGCCAGCGAATTGGCCACACTGGAACTTGGC
>NZ_JBGFFF010000366.1:0-1122 GCF_056175785.1 Acidovorax sp. LjRoot204 | reverse complement strand
GCCTTGCGGTCCAAGTTGAACTTCAAAACTTGTAGCAGAGAACCCAATAAAGTCGAGCGCATCACGCTCATCTGACTTGCGATCGGATTGAGCAGCTTGATGGGTTGCGGGTTGGCGGCCAACTCGTGCTCCCAACGCTCTTCCACAAAGCTGAAATTGATCGTTTCCTGATACCCCAGGGCTGCCAGCGAACGGCGCACCGCAAACGGGCTGCGCGTGGCCTCGAGCGCCAGCTTGGGCGTAATGGGCGCCAGCGGTGGAGTGGTCGGAAGGTTGTTGTAGCCCACCATACGGGCCACTTCTTCGATCAGGTCTTCCTCGATGGTGATATCGAAACGGAACGACGGCGGCGTGACCGTGAGCGCACCTTCGCCCTGCACCACCGGCAGGCCCAGGCGGGTCAGCGCGTCGGCGCATTGCACCTGCGTCAGCGGCATGCCGATGACCTTGGCAGCACGCGCCACGCGCAGCGTGACGGGCTGTGGCACTGGCAAGTTCACCACTTGGTCGTCCATAGGGCCGCATGCCGTATCGGCCGTCCCGCAGATGTCAATGACGAGTTGGGTAATGCGCTCGATGTGCTCCACCGTCAGGCTCGGATCCACGCCGCGCTCAAAACGATGGCCGGCATCSGTCGAGAAGTTGAAGCGGCGCGARCGGCCTGCCACCGCCTTGGGCCACCAGAAAGCCGCCTCGATATAGATGTTCCGGGTGTCATCAGACACCGCCGTGGCGTCTCCGCCCATGATGCCCGCCAGCGATTCCACCTGGCTGTCATCGGCGATCACACCCACCTTGTCATCCACCGTGATGGTGTTGCCATTGAGCAGCTTCAGCTGCTCACCCGGCTTTCCCCAGCGCACGTCCAGGCCACCATGGATCTTGTCCAGATCAAAAATGTGCGAAGGACGTCCCAACTCAAACATCACATAGTTGGAAATGTCTACCAGCGGCGACACACCACGCTGGCCACAGCGTGCCAGGCGATCGAGCATCCACTGAGGCGTGGCAGCCCGCGTATTCACGTTGCGCACGACACGGCCGGAGAAACGGCCACACAGGTCAGGCGCGCTCACTTTGACGGGCAATTTGTCCGTCAGCTTTGCGGCCACGGCAGGGAAC
>NZ_JBGFFF010000365.1:0-1132 GCF_056175785.1 Acidovorax sp. LjRoot204 | reverse complement strand
CAGCGAGCAGTGCCGCCGTGGCCAGCGCCCGCAACGAGAAAACCGGTGCAGCGGATGTCATCAACGGTACGACAGTTCAGCACGGCGGTTTTGGGCGCGCGCATCTTCGGTAGCGCCTTGGGCTGCAGGCTTTTCCTTGCCAAAACTCACGGCCTCGACCTGGCTGTCAGGCACGCCCAGCAAGCCCAGCGAACGGCGCACTGCTTCTGCACGCTTCTGGCCCAGTGCCAGGTTGTACTCGCGGCCACCACGGTCATCCGTGTGGCCTTCGATCATGACCTTGCGGTTGGGGGCCGCTTTGATAAAGCGGGAATGCGCTTCAATCAGCGACTGGAACTCGGGTTTGATCACGTAGCTGTCGTAATCAAAGTACACGACGCGCGCGACCCCCACGGGGCCTGCACCGTCACGGCCGGACTGGCCGAGGTCCACGCCCGCCACGCCGCTTTGCGATGTATTGCCGGAGTTGGCACCGTTGTTGGCTCCACCCATGGTGGAGGTGGCATTTTTGTCTTCGACCGGCACATCGTCCAGCTTCACGCCAGAGCTGCAGCCCGCCACGAGAGCGGCAACGGTGAGGGCAAGGGTAATACGTTTCATCATCCAAATTTCTCCTGAAGGCTTGATAACTGAAAGTGCAGATAAGTTCATTGCTTTTGGAACGGGCCCCAGTCCGGCTCGCGGATGTCGCCCGCCTGACCGGCGAGACGCGCCTTGATCTTGCCGTCCAGGGTGGTGGTCATGAGGGCTTCACGGCCCTGCTGTTGGGTGGCGTAAACAATGAGCCGGCTGTTGGGCGCAAAGCTGGGATTTTCGTCCGCCGTCGTGTCAGTCACTGCATTGACGGTGCCCGTGGACAGATCCATCACATGCAGCTTGAATGYGCCACCCACGCGGGAGATGTAGGCCAGCCAGCGACCGTCGGGACTCACGCTGGGCGAGATGTTGTAGGTGCCAGTGAAGGTCACGCGCTCCGCATTGCCACCGGACGCACCCACCTTGTAGATTTGCGGGGCACCGCCCCGGTCGCTCACAAAGAAAATGCTGCGGCCGTCGCCCGAGAACACAGGCTCGGTATCGATGCCTGCGCTTTGCATCAGGCGTCGCGGCTCGCCGCCGTTGGCATCAATGG
>NZ_JBGFFF010000364.1:0-1142 GCF_056175785.1 Acidovorax sp. LjRoot204 | reverse complement strand
TGGAGACGCTGCTGGCCACCTGGGGCATCAGCCTGATGCTGCAGCAGCTCGTGCGCTCGCTGTTCGGCGCGCAGAACGTGGGCGTGGAAAACCCCGGCTGGATGAGCGGCGGCTTCACCATGCTGAGCAACGTCACGCTGCCGTGGAACCGCATCTGCATCATCGTCTTTGCGGTGCTGGTGCTGCTTGCGATGGGCTGGCTCATCGGCCGCACGCGGCTGGGCCTGTTCGTGCGCGGCGTCACGCAGAACCGCCCGATTGCTTCGTGCATGGGCGTGAACACCGCGCGCATCGACACCTACGCCTTCGCGCTCGGCTCCGGCATTGCGGGCCTCGCGGGCTGCGCGCTGAGCCAGATCGGCAACGTCGGGCCCGACCTGGGCCAAAGCTACATCGTGGACAGCTTCATGGTGGTCGTGATGGGCGGCGTGGGCCAGCTCGCGGGCACGGTGTATGCGGCCATGGGCCTGGGCATTCTCAACAAGTTCATCGAAGGCTGGGCGGGCGCGGTGCTCGCGAAGATCGCGGTGCTCGTTTTCATCATCATCTTCATTCAAAAGAGACCTCAAGGCATCTTTGCCATGAAGGGCCGGAGCGCAGAGGCATGAGCAGCAAGGTCACACTTCCAACCAAGGGGCCGCTGTTGAGCGGCAAGGGCTGGACAGCCTTCTTCGTCGCGCTCATCGTGGTGTGCGCGGTGGCACCGGTGCTCAACATGGTGGTGCCGGCCGGCAGCCCGCTGCACATGAGCGACTACGCGGTGGCGCTGGTCGGCAAGATCATGTGCTACGCGATCTGCGCGCTGGCCATGGACCTGATCTGGGGCTACACCGGCATCCTTTCGCTGGGCCACGGCCTCTTCTTTGCGCTCGGCGGCTACATGATGGGCATGTACCTGATGCGCCAGATCGGCCGCGACGGCAACTACAAGAGCGACCTGCCGGACTTCATGGTGTTCCTCGACTGGAAGACGCTGCCCTGGCACTGGACGCTGTCCGACAGCTTCATTGCCACGCTGGTGCTGATCGTCGCGGTGCCGGGCCTGATTGCCTTCGTGTTCGGCTTCTTCGCGTTCCGCTCGCGCATCAAGGGCGTGTATTTCTCGATCATCACGCAGGCCATGACCCACGCAGGCCATGACC
>NZ_JBGFFF010000363.1:0-1144 GCF_056175785.1 Acidovorax sp. LjRoot204 | reverse complement strand
TGGCAAGAGTAACTTGGCCGGCTAAGTGGCTGTAGGGGTTTCCCCATTTTGAGGGGCGGCCGATGTAGACCGACCCTGCGGGGATGCCGTGAACGCGCTTGTTCAGTACCTGCGGCACTACGGAGTGTCCTTCGGTCCGAACGGCAAACGGCGCGAGCGGCGCGGCGGAGCCTTGGAGAACATGATGTGCTTGGCGACGAACCACTGGACGATGCCGCCCAGCAGGCTGGGCACCAGGATGAGGCCGTAGCGCAGAGCGGGTCGATCCTGCAGGCCGAGCTCAGCGTAGACGGGGCCAGCGCTGAAGATCGTGTGGAAGCAGAAAAGGCACACGACAACCATTCCGAGGGTGGCGATGGCGACGTAGCAAAGGAGATAGGAGCGGTCTTTCATGGGATTCCTGGAGGGGTGGGTCATCGGAACAAGGGATGTACGTGATCAGGTAACGGTGGGGGTTCTGGATTCGGTGCGCTCGGGGGGCGAGCGACGGAGCCATGTGCCGTACCAGATCCACAATGCCAGCCATCCCCAGATGAAAAAGTGGAACAGCACCCAGGGGGCTTTGGCCAGCTGCAGTTCGAGCTTGGCAAAGGCGCAGCTGAAGCCGGCGCGGCCGATTGAGCCGATGCTGCACGATTCCTTCATGTTCGCCATCGCCAGCACTTCATCCGGTGCCATGTAGTGGCCGATAGCCATCATGACGCCGGTGGCCACAATCAGGCCAGTGACGCCGAACCATTCGTGGATGGTTTTGGTGAGGATGAGGGAGAGGGCGATGGCGACGGCTAGTGATGCAGCGATCATCTGTAAGCCCTCTTAGGCAACGGCAGGAGTAGTACGTTCGAGGATGAAGCGGCGCGCTGCGGTGCGAGCGCGTTGCTCAGCTACTTTCAGGCCGGAATCTGCCGACCAGCTGGCCGCACTCTGACGTGACACCACGGGCATGTTTACGCGGGTGGCGAGCTTGCGCACCCGCTCGCGATCATCCTGCTGCAAGGGAGCAAAGTAGGTCGTCCATCCGTCGCCACCGTTGAAGGTTTCGTCCAGGAAACGAACGACAGCCTCTGCGTTGCCCCACTTGTCGCGTTGGGCCCACATGACGTGCGCCGGCCGGTAATACGAAGCATCGGCACAGCGGTTGGTG
>NZ_JBGFFF010000362.1:0-1165 GCF_056175785.1 Acidovorax sp. LjRoot204 | reverse complement strand
GTTTAAGGGAATCTCGGGAGTCTGGAAGCACTCCGTGCCCTTGATGCTGACATGGGAGATGACATGGGACGGCATGGCAGAGCGGGGCGGCTCTTCGCCCACGTAAGCTCGGCCATCGGGGTTTATACAAGCCTGGCGAAGGGCATCGAAATCTGACGCCCCTTTTATCCAGGAGTAGCGGCTACCCGCGGGCTGGCCCACGTCGTTGAGGGCGTGGGCATCGCTGCCGTGGAGGCACGGCTTGCAAGCCCCGTAGGTAGCGATGATCTCGTCTTTACCAACGGCCCTTTGACCCAGCCAGAACTCGCGTTGGGCGGGGCTGCTCGAGAATATGATGTGGGCGAACTTTTCGATTTCGCGACGTATGGTTTTGTCAGACGCTTGATTGAGGCCACTGGTTCCATCGCCTGAGGCGCCGGCCACGGCGATCAGAATATTTTGTTGGGCCCAGTCGCTGTCCTTGTAGGCCTGCTTAAGCCTATCGAAGCTAACTTTCACCTGAGTCACGCCGTGGCGGAGGGCCGCGTTTTCGTCGACAAGGGAGGGCTCGGCACGCCGCCCAAGGCGTATCAGGTCATCCCGACTGCAGTTAAAGCGATCTCCATAGGCCGCGAAGTCCAGTCGGCCCAAGAAGCGCTTAATCTCTTCGAGGTGGTCGGATGAGGTGGGATTGACTAGCAAATGAGCGTTGACGAACCCGGTCTTGGCCGCTACGTCCAAACGCACTTCGATGTTTGGAAACACGAGACCGATGTTCTGCAGGCGACCTTTCGAACGGTGGAACAGCACGGCTTCGTAGCTGTCCAGCAGGTAGTAATCCGTCACGCCCAGCGCTTGAATCGCAGGGCTGGCGTCTTCCAGACGCCTTAGGTAGTCGTCCCAAGCGTTGGGGCCGAACTGGTCGTTCAACACCGTGCCCGGTGCGTGCACGTGAGGCTCCCAACGCCTCCATTCGGAACCGCGCTCCATGTATAGCTCCCCTTGCCGCAGGCTGCAAAGTCCTTGCTCTTATAGCCTGTTCCTAAGTTCGTCCATTTTCAACCAGCTTCATGGGCCGACAGATCCGCCCTCTGTGCGGAGGGCGCTGAGCCTCCTATACCTTCAAGACGAGTAGCTTCCGAAGAATTGCCGATTTGGGGGCATATCTAGGATGATAGTGTTTACC
>NZ_JBGFFF010000361.1:0-1167 GCF_056175785.1 Acidovorax sp. LjRoot204 | reverse complement strand
GCTTGACTTCATCCAGTGCGACCGCCGTTTGCCCCAATTCAAAATAGTTGGAGGCCAACTCCAGCCGGATACGAGCGCGGCGCCGCGACTCAGGCTCATCGGACGGCGTGACCAAGCCTGCATCGGCGTCACTGACTGCAGACGAAGCGTTTGTTGCACACCCCTGGAGCGCCCATATGCAAACCACCGCACTGCATGCCGTGAGTGTCCAGCGGCCAATATGCTGCCAGCGTCCAACCATTCCCGCCATGTAGAGCCTCCTTGAAGTTTGCCAACTGCCTGATCAAGTCACCGGTTTGAGCACGATTGTGCGCTGCTTTGCCATGCGTTCTGCGGCCCGGGTACGATCTTTGACATCCCCAGCCAATTGACCGCACGCCGCGTCAATGTCATCACCGCGCGTCTTGCGCACCGTGGTGATAATGCCCGCGTCACTGAGTATCTTGGCAAAGGCCTGCACCTGATTTTGCGGGGACCGCAACAGCCCTGATGCGGGAAACGGATTAAAAGGAATCAGATTGAACTTGCAGCGAATACCACTGCGCTTGACCAACTCGATCAGTTGGCGCGCATGCTCCGTCTGGTCATTGACACCATCAAGCATGCAGTATTCGAACGTGATGAAGTCACGGGGTGCATGCGCCAAATAGCGGTTGCAAGCCTCCAGCAACTCCTCGATCGGATACTTGCGATTGAGCGGCACCAGGTTGTCGCGCAGGGGATCATTGGGTGCATGCAGCGATACCGCCAGTGCCACGGGACAGTCTTGCGCAAGGCGGTCCATCATGGGCACGACGCCCGATGTAGACACCGTCACGCGGCGGCGCGACAGGCCATACCCGTGATCGTCCAGCATTACTTTGAGCGCAGGTACTAATGCCGAATAGTTTTGCAGCGGCTCCCCCATGCCCATCATGACCACATTCGAGATCACACGGTCTTCAGTCTGCAAGCGCTTGCGCAGGGAGTGCTCTGCAAACCACAGCTGGGCGACGATCTCACCCGTCGTCAGATTGCGACTGAAACCCTGATGGCCTGTAGAACAGAAGCGGCAACCGACAGCGCAGCCCGCCTGCGATGACACACAGAGGGTTCCACGATCATCCTCCGGGATGAACACGGCCTCCACCGCGTTGCCATCACCCACATCAAACAGCCACTTCACAG
>NZ_JBGFFF010000360.1:0-1172 GCF_056175785.1 Acidovorax sp. LjRoot204 | reverse complement strand
CATCTGTACCACCCTACCCACTGCAGGAACGCCGATATGAAAACAGCCCACGATCTCGTCACCGCCGCCAAGGCCCTGGTGCAAGAGGTCCCAGTGGACCAGGCAGACGAAGCCATCCGCGCCGCCGACGTGCTGATCGATGTGCGAGAGTCGGACGAGTACCAGGCAGGACACATCCCGGGCGCGATTCACGCATCGCGCGGGGTGCTGGAGTTCCGCCTCAGCAGCACGCCCGAACTCAGCGCGCGCGACCTCAAGGTGGTGCTGTACTGCAAGACCAGCGGCCGGGCTGCACTGGCCGCGCGCGCCATGCACGACATGGGCTATCTGCAGGTGCAGTCCATTGCTGGCGGCTTTGACGCCTGGGTGGCTGCAGGCAAGCCTGTCGCGGCGCCTGCGTCTCCCTCATTCGACTGACCGAGCAGCGAGCGCATTCCGCGTTCGCTGCGCTTGTGCAACCAGGGCCCATCMCGGGCCACAACCTCAGAGCAAGGAAATCATCATGAACATCAACGTAGGAACCGTGGACCGCGTGCTGCGCGTCTTGGCAGGCCTGGTCCTGATCGCACTGGCCGCCACCGGCACGGTGGGCTGGTGGGGGTGGCTGGGCGTGGTGCCACTGGCCACCGGCCTGTTCCGCTTCTGCCCGGCTTACACGCTGCTTGGCATCAACACCTGTTCCATGAAGAAATAAACCACCGGCAGGCGCCGGCACACGCAGAGGCCGGTGCCCTCAAGGCCCCAGCAAGGAACCATTCCATGAGTACGTTCGACCACACCAGCCTGATCCAGGGCATCAACGAAAGCCTGGCCACCTTCCGCAAAGCACAGCCTGACGCCATGCGGGGCTTCGCTCAGCTTGCGCAGGCCTCGATGACTGAAGGGGCGTTGACCAGCAAGCACAAGGAGCTGATTGCCCTGGCCATTGGCGTCACCCAGCGCTGCTCCGGGTGCATCGGTTTTCATGTCAAGGCACTGCAAAAGCTTGGTGCCACCCGCGCAGAGCTGGAAGAGATGCTGGCCGTGTGCGTTTACATGGGCGGTGGCCCGGCACTCATGTACACGGCCGAGGCCCTGAAGGCATGGGACACCATGGCCGTCGCCAGCGCCCCAGCTGCTGCCTGAAGCTGCTGTCCCGCCATCCATCCGCTGCCGTCGCACGCTCGACACCC
>NZ_JBGFFF010000359.1:0-1176 GCF_056175785.1 Acidovorax sp. LjRoot204 | reverse complement strand
GCATCGTTGGCCGCGCTTTCCGGCGCCACGCCCGTTGCAGTCTCGCTGTCATCCATCAGCCCCAGCAACGACAACGGATCTGCATCATCAGGAGTGCTTGCAGTCTCAGCAGACTGCTCGGGAGCGGCGTGAGCCTCGGCGTCCTTGCTGACGAGACGACGAACGCGAGACATCAAGCGTTCTCCGGTCGGGGCACGTCATCGAACGCGATTGCGCTCAGCAGGCTGAGATCGATGCTGCCGTCGATGCGTGGAAGCGACTTCAACACGGCAATCGACAGCGCCAGGCGGTAGATCATGCGCTTGTAGGCAAGCGTCTTCTCGCTGGCGGATTCTTCGATGAAACTCACTTCCACGCCCATCAAGGCGTCGTGGCACGACGTGTAGACCAAACCCAGGTCTTCAACGGTCGTGACATCGCCCCTGTCTTGGTAGGGGAACCCACTGACGGTGATTCCCCTGTCGGCGAGTTCGAGCTCTGCCACGCGCAAGAGCGCGGGGCCGTAGGTCTGGTAGTTGAAGACCGCGTCCGCGCCGACCGCTTCGTCGCCGTCCCTGAACTCCCAACCTTCCTGCTCAGCAGTCTTGATCAGGATAGACTCGAAGTCGGCGTAGCCAGTGAGCATGGACATGTCGTGTAAGGATGCTTGATCGCTTGCCGGTTATTATCCTCAAACGAAAGTTTTTCCGCAATATGCAATCACACACGACGGCACTCCCTCGTTTTCGCCGCCAAATCAATCACTTAGTTTTGCCGCCACCTTAGATCCCAATCCGATGACTGAGTACACCCTCGAAGATCTCGCCGCGGCCCAGCAGGCCTTGAAGCTGGCCAACGAACGCATGGACAACCACCGCAAGGCGAACCCGACCAAACACATGGCCGATGCCTCCCGGGCACTGGTCGAGGTCTATGACATCTCGCTGGCGCGCAAGCGCACCGGGCTGCTGCCCCGGACGCCAGCGGAAGAGATCTCTTGGAAGCTGGACCAGAAGCACCCAGACGCCGAGAGCAAGCAGGTCGCGGTGCTGGAAGGGCGGCTGTACCAGAAGCGCTACTCGCCCGTGGCCACGTCCAACAGCGGCAAGACGGTGTTGCGCTGGGCGCACACCTGGGCGCCCCTGCCGACGCCCGAGCCGCCCGATCCGTCTGCTCCACCGGTGTTCTGCTTTGGCT
>NZ_JBGFFF010000358.1:0-1182 GCF_056175785.1 Acidovorax sp. LjRoot204 | reverse complement strand
CAGCCACACCGTCCACATGCAGGCGGCCAGCGCATAAAACAGCAGCAATAGCCAGGTGCCCCATCCCACCGAGGCAAACGGGAAGTCCAGCGCCAGGTACAGGCCAAACGGTGTCGTCAGCACAAAGCCCCACAGGTTGATGAGCGAGGTGATGCGCTTGGGCCCCAGGCTGCCGGTGAGCTTCTTGCCGATCACCGTGTAGGCGGCCTCGCAAATCACTGCCCCCAGCAGCAGCATTTGGCCCCACAAGGCATGGTTTGCAGTGTTTTTGGCTCCAAGCGCAGGTTCCATATGCGCTGCGTGCTCTGGTTTTGATAGTGAGAACAGGGCAATGCCAATCACCGCACAGAGCACCGCCATCCAGGTGCGAGGCGCCACCCGTTCACCCAGAAATGCCCATCCCATCAATGCCACGGCTGCAGGAATGGCTGCCATGGTCACCCCTGCTGAGACAGCGTCGGTCAGGCTCACGCCATAGATCATGCAGATGGTGAATAGAAAGTTGCCCAGAAAGGACTCCAGGAACAGCAGCCGTTTGGTCTGCGGCGTCAGTGGCGGCTCGTTGGCGGGCTTTTTGAGCCAGTGCAGCATAGCGACGCCCCCGATGCCAAAGCGCATCCAGGCCAGCAAGAGCACGGGCAGCACGGCTGCCAGGGGTTTGGAGAGTGCCACATAACTGCCCACCAGCGACATGCTGAGAGCCAGGCACAAATAGGCGAAAGGGCGGCTGGGAGCGGGCGTATTCACTAGACTGGGGCGCTGTTCAATCAAAAAAGACTGCGCATCATGCCCGAGCCTTCTTTGCCTGCTGGCACCCCACGCCATGTGTTTGTATACGGCACCTTGCGCCGCGGTGGGTCGAATGACATCACGCGCTTGTTGCCTGCGCCACACTGGGTGGGTTTTGCGCAGGTGCCGGGAGTGTTGTTTCACCTGGGGGCTTATCCGGGCATGACGCTGCGTGGCGATCAGCCGGTGCATGGCGAGGTGTACGCCATCGAGCCTGCGCTGGAGGAGGTTCTGGATGCCATTGAAGGGTTGACCGGAGATCACCCCACCGACGAATACCTCAAGCGCGAGATCGTGGTGACAGTTGAGGGCCAACGGCTGTCTTGTCTGGTGTACGAGATCCATCCCCGATACACAGAGGGCGCACGCCGGATCGAACATGGCGACTGGCTC
>NZ_JBGFFF010000357.1:0-1214 GCF_056175785.1 Acidovorax sp. LjRoot204 | reverse complement strand
GATCTGGACCGATCAGTACGGCCGCGTCAAGGTGCAGTTCCATTGGGACCGCATCGGACAGGACAACGAGCACTCCAGTTGCTGGGTGCGCGTGTCCACTGCTTGGGCTGGCTCCACCTTCGGTATGACCTCTGTGCCGCGCATCGGCATGGAGGTTGTCGTCGACTTCCTCAACGGCGACCCAGACCACCCGATTGTCATAGCCTGCGCGCACAACGCCGACGAGATGCCGGCGTGGCAGTTGCCAGCGCAAAAGCATCTGTCGGGCATCCGCAGCCGCGAATTCGGCGGTGGCCGCAGCAATCACCTTGTGTTCGACGACGGCGCGGGGCGGATCCAGGCGCAGCTCAAGAGCGACCACCAGAGCTCCAGCCTGAGCCTGGGCCATATCGGGCGCATCGAAGACAACGCGGGGCGCAAGGACGACCGGGGCCAAGGCTTCGAACTGCGTACCGATGGACACGGGGCTGTGAGATCAGCCAAGGGACTGCTGGTGAGCACCGAAGCGCGGCCCAACGCACAGGCGCATATCACGGATATGGGCGAGACGGTAGCGCGGTTGACCAGCGGGCGCAAGCAGCACGAGAGCCTGGGCGATGCGGCGCGGCAGGCCGGGGCGCATGAGACCGGCGACCAAGACGAAGTGGCCGAGGCGCTGAAGGCGCAGAACGATGCGCTGAAGGGCAGCGACCGGTACCTGAGCCAAGGCGAGTTTCCCGAATTTCAGGAGCCGCATCTGACGCTGGCAAGCACGGCCGGAGTCCAGAGCACTGCGCAGGGCTCGACGCACATCGCCAGCGGGGAGCACCACGCGGTGACCAGCGGTGGGCACACGAGCGTGAGTGCGGGAAAGAGCCTGCTAGCCAGCGCGAAAGGGGCCGTGCGGCTGTTTGCCTACAAGGCWGGCATGAAGCTGATGGCGGCAAACTCCAACATCGACATTTCCGCGCTCAGGAACAGCGTCAACGTGCTGGCCAAACTGAACATCACGCAGACGGCCGAGACGATCATCATCACTGCAACAAAAGAAGTGCTGATCAACGGCGGCTCAAGCTATACGTGCTGGAATGCCAGCGGCATCGTGCACGGCACCAACGGCCTCTGGCGTGAGCATGCAGCCGTGCACAGTCTGGCAGGACCGGCGAGCAAGATGGTTGAGGAAACCGCGTTCCCAGAAACCAGCCTGCGCAACGGCGAATATCACGAAATGTTCC
>NZ_JBGFFF010000356.1:0-1218 GCF_056175785.1 Acidovorax sp. LjRoot204 | reverse complement strand
GGCCAGTATGACGAATCGATGACCGCCGCCATCGCGGCCTTCCGCGCAGGTAATGCGCCGGACATCCTGCAGGTGTTCGAAGTGGGCACCGCCACCATGATGGCTTCCAAGGGCGCCATCAAGCCGGTGGGCGAGGTGATGACCTCGGGCGGTGCCAAGTTCGACCCCAGTGTGTACGTGCCCGCCGTGTCCGGCTACTACACCGCGCCAAACGGCCAGATGCTGAGCTTCCCGTTCAACAGCTCGACGACCATCTTCTACTACAACAAGGATGCCTTCAAGGCGGCCGGCCTCGATCCGGAGAAGGCTCCCACCACCTGGCCCGAGGTGATCGCCGCAGCCGACAAGCTCAAGGCCAGCGGCCACAAGTGCCCCTTCACCACGAGCTGGATGAGCTGGACCCAGCTCGAAAGCTTCTCGGCCTGGCACAACACCCTGTATGCCACGCAGAACAACGGCTTTGGCGGCACCTCGGCACGCCTGGCCTTCAATTCGCCGCTACAGGTGCGCCATTTCGAGAACCTGGCCAAGATGTCGAAGGACGGCACCTACGTCTACAAGGGCCGCAACAACACGGCCGACGCCGCCTTCCCCTCGGGCGAATGCGCAATGATGACCGGCTCGTCGGGCCTGTACGCACGCGTGGCCAAGGACGCCAAGTTCAAGTACGGCATCTCCACGATGCCCTACTACCCCGACGTGAAGGGCGCCCCGCAAAACACCGTGATCGGCGGCGCCAGCCTGTGGGTCATGTCCGGCAAGCCGGCCGACCACTACAAGGGCGTGGCCAGCTTCTTCACCTTCCTGTCCGACACCAAGGTGCAATCCGAAAGCCACAAGCGCACCGGCTACCTGCCCATCACCACGGCGGCCTACAAGCTGACCGATGCTTCGGGCTTCTACAAGGAAAACCCGGGCACCGACGTGGCAGTGACGCAAATGATCCGCAAGACCACCGACAAGTCGCGCGGCGTGCGCCTGGGCAGCTTCGTGCAGATCCGCACCATCATCGACGAGGAGACCGAGCAGATCTGGAGCGGCAAGAAGACCGCCAAGGAGGCACTCGACGCCGCCGTCAAGCGCGGCGACGAGCAACTCGAGCGCTTCCAGAAGGCAAACAAGGGCTGAGCCGGGTGTGAGGCGCCGGCATCTGCGGCGCCTCACCCACTACACTCGCAACCCGCCGCGCCCACCGCAGGGCCGGTGGGTTCTTCTTTT
>NZ_JBGFFF010000355.1:0-1219 GCF_056175785.1 Acidovorax sp. LjRoot204 | reverse complement strand
GCCCTCATAGGCCAGTAGGAGCGTGGTGTGCTGGGTCATGGCGGCGGCGTGGTGTGGAAACTTTCGTTAGCGTATCATGCTTATTGACAGCGCCTGCAGGGCGTTTCCCGATCATCGCCGAGGGCGACATGGACAAAGACCAAGTGGTTTTAGGCGGCCTGAGCGTACTGTGCGTGGGCTTGATTACCGGCCTTTTCTTCCTTTCCGGCAAGAACCAGGATCAGTGGGAGGCTTTCGCTGCCGAGCACAACTGCAAGCTGATCGAGCACAGGAAGGGTGACGTACTGGTCACCACCGCGGTGACCGCCATTCCCCCCAGCAAGACCATTCCAAGCGGCGGGGTCGCTGCGACCCCGATCGTTGCGACAACGCCGAGCAAGCGCGCCTTCAAGTGCGATGACGGCGTKACGTACTGGCGCTAAGAACTCCCTCTGTGGGCGGCCGCGGTGCGCTCGCCTGAGCAGTAGACAACGAAGCATGCCGAGCGCATGCTATCCCCAGCGGTACGACCTGTTACCGCGCCGCCCGCAAGGGCGAAGCCGCCTCGACGGCATCGGGTGTTCACCAGATCCACGCTTTACGTACTACGCAACCCTGACCTGTGCGTCGGTGTCGTTGCGAACAGCGGGCATTCGTACCACCTTCCAACCACAATTCAGGAGTCACCATGTCGCGTGAGCGCATCAAGCGCGAGGCTAAGCGCCTCCAGAAGCTATTGCCTTCGTTCTTCAAGGACCACACCGCCCCATACCCGCTATCGGCGTGTCAGGAGCTGGCGGCACAAGCGGCCGGCTATCAGAACCTTCACTCAGTGCCAGAAGGTTCGGCTGGGGGTGAGGATGCAGCGAAAGTCCGGGAGGACAGGGAAGCACTCATGCTGCAACTCGACATTGCAGTGGCTTCGGCGGTGAGCAAGGGTGTTGTTCCCTGGGCCGACGTCGATTGGGATTCGTGGCTAACACTTGTCGACATTCATGACGACATCACCAATCGAACTGGCGACATGTTCGCTTACCCCGCGCTCGTGTCGAACATCGCAATGAGGCTCCACGTCAACCCGCTGGATCTCTATGCTCTGCAGGCGGCGGTTGATATGCATGAGTTCCCCTCGCATACCGCTGCCGAACAGTATGTGGCCAGAATGCTGGGGCACGTGATTGAGTGCGTCGCGGCGTTTGATGAAGTTGATTCTGATGACGTGGATGTCATTGAAGAGGTC
>NZ_JBGFFF010000354.1:0-1227 GCF_056175785.1 Acidovorax sp. LjRoot204 | reverse complement strand
GCCACCGACTCGAATCGCGACGTGGCTCCGTTCAATCATGAGGTTCACGTAGCGTCTACCTACTGGATCTTCATAGCTCTTGTCGAGGAATGGTGGGTTTCCGAGGCTTTCGATTGCGAAATCATGCATTGGGCGCCTCACATCGATCCATTCGCTTTTCTTGATGCTAAAGGAAAGAGATTTGCATACCTTTGGTTCGCGTGCCGGTGGTGTACATGCGCTAAGTGCGACGAGGGCCGCTGCGCCTATCGCACACGGGAGATGTTCCCAGATCGAGCGCATGTTCTCACTCCAGTTTGCTTTTCTTCTAAGTCGGCGAACGCGCCGCTCTTGGATGTTCGCGCGCTAATTGTGCCGGCACGGCGTAGTTCCGCTTTTGGCCGGGCGCCGTCTTTGTATAAATGGGCCGCTTGCCGCTCACGGCGCGCCAAGTATCGTCAGTAGCGGCATTTATCAGTGCGGCTAGCTTGTCTCTTTCCTTGAACTAGCACTCGAAACCTCAGTACTTCGGGCGCATTACCAGAACCAATCGTGGCGGAACTCGGCCATCAATGTCCCGGGGCAAGAAGCCAGTGCGCAGGAGCGCRACTATGGCGGCTACGTCCCAGTCTTCGATGCCGCTGGAACGAACGATGTAGGGCTCAATGACTTTGCCATCAGGACTGAGAGTGACGTTGAGTTCCACTGCTGGGTTTCCCTGAATGGCGTCCACATCAGCGTATCGAACGTTCGGGCGCACAGCAGCGGCGACGCGATCAGCGTAACTTGGTCGACCGGCGTTCCGGCCCGTTCCTGGCTGAACAGAGACCGGAGATGCCGTGATCCGTGATGGTGTTGCGAACACCAAGAGATTGGCGGGAGGCTTACCGCTGCGACCTGCGGAAAAGGACGGCACCTTGCGGATCGCTTCGCTAACGGCGCGGTCCCAATTCGCATCCCCACTCGACGAGAGAAGCGTGATCTCTAGAGGCTGCCCTTGAGGTGCGACCAAAACTAGGTACTCAGTGGGACGGGCAATTTCTGATGTCGTCGTCGGGCGCTGAAGGGCCTGTTCGATGAGGTGACGCAGCGCAGCAGAGTCAGCCGGTTCAGCGTCCTTGTGCCGAGCCACTGAATACGGTCTAGGCGGCGGTGGTGGAGAGTAGTTGGCGGGTTGAGCCGAAGCAGATTGGCCCATGTCGGGCGTTGCACCTTGCTGTGGGCCTGCACAGCCCGCAAGCATTGCTA
>NZ_JBGFFF010000353.1:0-1229 GCF_056175785.1 Acidovorax sp. LjRoot204 | reverse complement strand
GAGCAGCACCTCGTAGATCTTGCGGGTCAGCGTTTTCTCGGAGCTCAGGTAGACGTTGCGCGCCACCTGCATGGTGATGGTCGAGGCGCCCTGGCTCTTCACGCGGTTCATGTTGGCCAGGCCGGCGCGCACCATGCCCTTGTAGTCGACGCCGCCRTGGTCGTAGAAGCGGGTGTCTTCGGCAGCCAACACCGCCTCCTTCACGAGCTTGGGGATTGCCGCGATCGGGGTTAGATTGCGCCGCTCCTCGCCGAATTCGCCAATCAGGATGCCTTCCGCGGAAAAGACCCGCAGCGGCAGTTTCGGCCGGTAGTCCGACAGCTCGGAGATGTCGGGAAGGTTGGGGTAGGCCACAGCCAGGGCGACGGCGATCACGCACAGCAGCGCCAGAACACCGGCCGCGGCGATGCCGAACCCCCAGACCATGAAGCGCAGCAGCCATTTCAGCCAGGCTGGTCGTGTGGAAGGAGGGGTCTTGGCTGGCCCTTTGGGGCGTGAAGTTTCTTGCATGTGGGCCCGGGGAGTCACCGCACATTATAAAAAGCCGCCCCCTTGCCACGGGCCGAACTTGTGTGCATCGTTGCGGGCTAAACCAAAAGTTACTAAATGTGGCTTCAGCGTCAGCTTTTGACAACGGTCCGCCATTTTGCCGGCGCGGGTTGTTTGGCCGCCGCTACGTCTGCTGCTAGCATGCAACCGAACGCAAATTTTTCCATTGGTTACAAATGCAGGGGTAAAGGGACCTAACTTGGCTGCTTTCGGATCATTGTTTCGCCGTCAGAACGCCCCCATGCTCGGCCTGGATGTCAGCTCTTCCAGCGTGAAGCTGGTCGAGCTTGGCCGTGAAGCCAGTGGCAAGCTGGTTCTCGAGCGCTGCGCGATCGAACCCCTGGAACGGGGCTGGATCACCGACGGCAACGTCGAGAAGTTCGACGAAGTGGCCGAAGCCGTCCGCCGGGTCGTGCGCAAGAGCGGCACCCGCACGCGCAACGTCGCGCTGGCGCTGCCTCCCTCGGCAGTCATCACCAAGAAGATCATTCTTCCGGGCGGCATGAGCGAGCAGGAGCTCGAAATCCAGGTCGAGTCCGAAGCCAACCAGTACATCCCGTTCTCGCTCGACGAAGTCAGCCTCGATTTCTGCGTGACCGGGCAGAGCACCGCCTCTGCCGGAGACGTCGAGGTGCTGATTGCCGCGTCCCGCAAGGAAAAGGTGCAGGACCGCGAAGGCC
>NZ_JBGFFF010000352.1:0-1229 GCF_056175785.1 Acidovorax sp. LjRoot204 | reverse complement strand
ACAGCATTCCGCGCCTGCAGAGAGATGCCGATATGGCATCGCGCGGCCGGTCGAGAACGATGGCTGGTCGGTTGCAAGCAGCGATCGGCGATCACCAGGAATCGGAAGGCCGTTGAACCGCTCTGCCACGGGCAGAGACCGTCCCGCCATGAAATGCCTGCGGCGGCGCCCTTCGATCCCATAAACGGGGGCATTATCCCCGCAGGCTGCTGTTACATGCTGTTATGTGCTGTTGAACTGGTTCTAGCCGACCTGGAGAGCGCCAGGACCTACGCGACAGCGGGGTTCACGAAGGGAAGGGTCGGCGCAGTGTCGCGGGCCTGGCGCTACGACCAGTGGCCGTTGAACCCATGGCCATCGTATCCAGCAACCCCCATCCGTCCGGATCGGGGCGTGTGGGTCGGCCAGCCCTTCGGTCCCAATTTCTGGGGCGCTGCGCTTGGCGGCTGGTGTTAGATGCTGTTAGGTAACAGCATGTGCTGTTGCTTCAATCTGGATTGCGAAGCGGCGCTTGCTTGGCCTTGAGCCGTACCGTGGCAACTTCAGCGGCTACGGGCTCTACACGTACCTTGCCGCGGCCGTACTTGGACTTTGCGTAGCTCCTGCCGGCAGTGGCGTCCGAGCCGTGCCCCATCAAGGCCGCGACCTCGCGCCGGCCCTTGCCCGAGCTCTTGGCATCGGCGCTGAACTGGTGCCGGAACGTGTACAGGGAGGGGTACCGATCGCGCTTGCCCAGTACGCGCCGGGTCACCCGGTGGAAGAACAGCCGCATGTTCAGCTGCAGCGCCGTGAAGGACTCGGGGTCCCGGTGGCCGTCGATGAGCTCCAGCTGCTGCTCGATGGCTTCCATCTCGTCCGCCTTGAGCTTGGACAGGTCCAGGTGGCGGAACTCGCCGTTGGCGCGTCCTTGGCTGTTCTTGGCGTTGCGCACCTTCAGCGCCTGGATGCCGTTGACCTCCACCAGATCGGCGCTGATCCACTCTGAGGGGCGCACGCCGGTCAGATCCGATGCCTTGCACCACACGAGCAGGGCACGGGCCAGGTTGGACTTCGGGCCGCGGCGGACCGTCTTGCCCTCGATCAGGTCCTCCAGGTGAGCGCAGATCGCCTGGAAGTCGTCGACAKCGATGTGCTTGGCCTTGAGGGCAGAGGTGTTGTTTGTTCGACGCAGGGCCTCTTTCTGGCCCTCATCAGCGAGTAGCTGGAGCGCATAGTGGATCTCCTGGCTG
>NZ_JBGFFF010000351.1:0-1237 GCF_056175785.1 Acidovorax sp. LjRoot204 | reverse complement strand
CCAAAGTAGGTTCCCTGCAGATGGCTCACCCCGAACGACTCGGCAACCAACTTGCGCCACTCGGAATCGATCCACTCCACCACGACCTCACTGACACCCATTGCTGCGATCCTGGCGAGAGAACGCGCCAACCGATCACCCGTATCTTGCTGACAACCAGGCTTCCACCCGTTACCGACCTTGATGTAGTCCGGCCTCAACCGATACACCAAGTCGTCATCGAATCGATCGCTGTCGTAGTCGTCGACCGCCACCGAAGCGCCCAGTGCACGACATTGGTCAACGAAATGGACGGTCCTCTCGGGATCGATCTGGACCGCTGTTTCCGTCAGCTCCACTACCACTCTGCTGGCGACACCACGCCCAGCGTCAGCCAACTTCGTGAGCCAGGTGGATGCCTTGTCCTGCACTGTCACCGCGCTGACATTCAAGCCAACTCGCAGGTCACGTCGCGTCTGCTGAAGTAACTTCGCGACCTTCGACAACATCGCCACATCAAGCAGCCAGATCGTCCGATCTTCCTCCGCCCTCCTGATCAGGGCCCCATGGCCATCTGGATGCGATGTCCGCAGCAACGCCTCGACATAGCCCGGCATCCCGCGATGGCCCTCTACGGCCACCACGGGGAGAAAGGCCGGCGTGATCCGCGAGAACACTGCGATCTCACCTGTCGAAGCGCCGTGCGGACTCATGCGTGGGCGCGCCGCTTACCGAACGAACGGCCACCACTGGAAGAGCTACGGCGGCCACCGGCAGCAGGCTTCACGATTGCAGGCAGAGAGAGCTCGCAGGTATCGACGGCGCTGATCGTCTTGTCGATCCACTTGCCCTGGACTTCAAGGAACTGACCCACCTTGGTCTTGCCCGCCTCGATGCTCTCGAACACGGTCTCCCACACCGCCGTGGTATCCGGCTTGCCCAGGTCAGCAGGAAGGCTCTTCATCAGGGCCAGCGAAGCCGGCTCCGGATGGTAGACACTTTCCTTGCCCTTGCCTTTGGGGGCCTCGATACGGATCAGGCCGGAAGCATTCAACTTCTGCGTGAAAGACTGCCGCGTTGCTGGCGTCCCCAGCCCGCCGACGTCTTCATCGCTCGTCGAGCTCTCCCGCATCTTCTTGAAGACCGCCACCACCTTCGGGTCGGAAACGAACTTGTGCACATTCAACATCGCCTCCAGCAGGCTGGAGTCGGTGAAACGCTTGGGCGGCTCAGTGCGTTTCTTTGCCAGATCCAGACC
>NZ_JBGFFF010000350.1:0-1252 GCF_056175785.1 Acidovorax sp. LjRoot204 | reverse complement strand
CTCAGCGCGGTAGCCGTCAACTTCTATCCTGCTATGCATCTGAAGGAGAACTGCCGGCGCCCGACCTGCCGACCGGAACGAGCCAAGCCGAAACAGCCCCGCACAGTAGGCCTACGCACGACGAGAGATTTGCCACTTCGTCTACGCGTGCCGCACGGCTTGGACCGGCTTGAAGCACCAGGTGGAAGTATGCCCAAACACCCGCATACCCAGCGAGGACGCCGATGACAGCACCGGCGAGGATGCGAATTTTCAACTGAGGAAACAAGGCGACCAAGCCAAGCGCCGCAACGCAGTATAGGAAGCCAGCGATTAATGCCGGACCGCCGCCAACAGCAAACGCTCCAATGATTGCGAAAGGGTGAAAGGCGAAAGCAAGGTCACCAGAAGATTTGTATAGGACAGCCACCAAAAAAAGACCCCCCACCGGTCCAAGGATGGCAAAAATCGCAATCGACTGCGCAGCATGAACTATCTTCGGTTCGCCGGAGAAGATGGGTGCCCTTGGTGAAGCGCGTCTCAATCTGGACGTGACCGGTTTCCAAGTACTGTTAGAGCCGAAGTCGGCGAAACACGTTGGGCACGACTTGGCCCCCGATGAAACCTCTGCGTCGCAGTTAGGGCAATAGTGTGCGTTAGTCAATTCGTGCCTTTAAACGCCCTTTCATCGGGCGTCTCAATGGCTGATTTTGGCCGCATTCTGCCCGTCGCTGCTCTAACCTGCCCGCACGTCGCTGCAGTGCAATCGGACAAACGTTCGGCGGAGGTCGGCAACGAAACCCGCCATGTCTTCGAGACCGTGTACCTCAACGTCGCCGTTGTCTGCATGAAGAACCACCCGCACCAGGTTGTTGCCTTGCCAGTAGAGGCTTGCTCGGCCGATGTCAGGACTCGCCAGAAGCCAGGTGCGGGAGTTCGGCGTTTCCTTCGATACTCCCCCAGCTGTGACGTCCAGAAAGGTGTTATCGAGAACAGCCCTCAGCGGCCGGAGCCACCTTCGGACGACGACGACCAGCAGGGCGACTGCGACGGCGAAAGCGAGATAGAACGCAAGTACGGCTAGGTGTCCTGCCTCCAGGGGCGCCAGCTTCCAATATCCCAGTGGAGCGACAACGCATGCCACCGCTGCGGCGCCCCAGAACCTTCCGGTGTGGGAAAAGGGCCTACTGAGATAAGCCTTGCGGGCATCAGACAATCGGTGCTTCATTGGCCGCAGAACAGGTCCATTGAGAGGAGGCGGTGAGTGTCGGCT
>NZ_JBGFFF010000349.1:0-1265 GCF_056175785.1 Acidovorax sp. LjRoot204 | reverse complement strand
CTTGAGTCCCGCGTGCAAAACGCTGTGGGCCTGTTCAAAGAGAAAGGCCCACACGTACTCACGCAGGCGCAGTGGGCGATCCAAGTGGCTAGCGAGGCTCTACGTCRCATTGCCCAGGACCCGAAGTCCACCGAGAGGCTCGGAGGCAAGATCCGGCGGGTCTACGCGCTGGCGCGCAGCGGAGTCGGGCGGCGTCTCCTGTCAGAGCGCCAGATGGAGATTTTGGACGCCGTGGATGTGGAGTTCTTGAAATCACTCTCACCGGTGCACTCCAGGCAACTCGATCTTGTTCAGAAAGCGAAAACCGAGAGGCAGGTCCTGCGCGAATCTGGGAGTCCTCCTCCTTCGGCACTGTCGTAGTCCATTTGCGTCGACTGTCTTGCATCGCGCCGTTGTCCTCGTGACGGCGACGTCGCTGCCAAGCTGACGCGAGATCAGGCGTCAGCTCCGGCGATCGTGGTGGGCATTCAGCGATCGTGGACGCCTGTTTCGGGCTGGTCGCAGACGCTGTTTCAGCGCCATCGTTGACGCGCAGCGGATGCACGCAAGCGAGGGATTCAATGTATCTCAATCATCCATGATCAGTTTGAAGCGCACTGACGCGAAGCGAGGTTCCAAGCTGGACCAAGTTCGCCAGGCAGTACTAGCTGGCCGTGGGATCGGCATCTCGTGCATTCTGGTGGAGCCCGAGGTTGCGTGGCTATGTCGAAGAGAAGCTGGTCCCTCTCGCTCGGCTAGGGATTCACGGGCGCCAACGTTCTGACCCAGCGCTCGAACGCCGCACTTTCGAACGTATGCACACCGCCCGGCGCCTTCGAGATGATGGTCTTGGACTTCAAGTTGTTGAGCGAATACTGCACGTCGGACGGCGCGAGCGAAGGGACGCCGAGAGCTTTGGCAAGCTTCGCAAGCGCCGCCTTTCCGAATGGTTTGGCATGCGGGTCGTTGGCGAAGAGCAAAAGGAGCTGGCGCTGCATCGCATCGAGCGACGCCCAGGTTCCTTCGTGGTTTTCCTCCTTGTCCTGCTCTGCCTTTTCGGTTGCCACTGCGCGCTCGAAGGTGAGCGACGGGTCCATGAGCATGGCCACGACCACCGAGAGAAATGGCTCGGGCTGCTGGTGGAATTCTTGGAAGGCCGTCCATCCTGCGGCGACGTCCAGGGTTCGCCCGCTGGCGACCTGGAACTTCTTTGCGACGAATTCGACCAGTTCTCTGCCAAGCAGCGGGAACTCTTGAACAGTGGCGCCCACCGAGAAGAGTGGCGC
>NZ_JBGFFF010000348.1:0-1271 GCF_056175785.1 Acidovorax sp. LjRoot204 | reverse complement strand
TCACCAGCCTGCCCCATCAGATCCAGCGTCAAGCCTTCGATCTGGTGGATGAGCTGCATCCAGCGAAATGGCTCAAGCCGTTCGTTAAACAACTCCACGCCCGCAATAGCAACCAGGTCAAAGGAGAGGGTCTGGACGATCCTTCCGAACGCGTGGTGCTCTGGGCGCTGAAGTCGGAGTTCGGCGACGACGGCCGATTGAGTAACGTTGCCGGGGGAACAGGACAGGCTGTGCGTGTGGCGCACAAGTTCGGCATCCCCGCTTACAACCTCGACTTGCCGGAGCATCGTGCCCAGCTTGAGAGGGAGCTGGGCATCGAGCTGCCGGCGCCGCCGGCGGACGAATGCGAGGAAGATCTCTCGCCACAGGCCCGCCTGTTCTAGCGATCGATGCGCCCCACATTCTGGGGCGCTTATCAGACCGGCTACCGGGCGCGTCTATTCACGTAGGAGGTGCCCATGGCCCAGTACGTGAAGACCCCCAAGGGGGATGTGATCCTGATCCTCAGTCCTGCCGAAGCGCGAGGACTCGATGCCGTGGCCCACGACGGCGCCGCAGGCATCCTCTGTGACCCTGCAGCTGCGCGTGCATACATCGGAGGCCGGCGAGCTCAGGACGCCGCTGTGCGCGCCCTGGCGGCGTTGGCCTCCGCAGCGGTCGCCGGTGCCAAGCCCGTGCGTTAGAGCAGCCGTGTGCGGCGCCTGGAGCGCGGACGAGGGTGCCTGGAGGGTTCGTGTGGCTGGCCAGTGCTGGCCAGGTGCTGGAATGGCTGGTGCGCAGGCGCGCAGGCTTCGCGGATCTGCGCCTCCCACTGGATGGCCCAGAGGGTCAGATACTCCCTACAGGCCTGCTCATCAGGCAGGAATGCGTAGCGGGGCGGCCGCCTGGCTGTCTTGCAGAGGCGCCAAGGTGCGCCGGGTTCATCGCGAGCAGGACTCGCGTACGCGACCGCTTCGTCCCCAAAGTAGAGTGCGGGGCCGTCTATGAAGTGACGGAACTCAAAGTCGGGAGGGAGCGTGGCCACCGCCGCATCGTACGCCTGTGCGGCGTACGTGTCGTCCCGAATGGGGCAGTGCGGCGTCAGTATGGAGCGCCATGATCAGCGCCCCTGAGGCATGAAGTCATCGTCCAAGGCCGCCGGCTTCAAATTCTCGAACCGGTTGTACTCGCCAAGGAAGCGCAGTTTGCACGTGTCCGTAGGACCGTGTCGTTGCTTGCCGATGATGATCTCCGCCAGGCCTTTGTCTGGCGAGTTTTCCTTGTTGTAGTAG
>NZ_JBGFFF010000347.1:0-1286 GCF_056175785.1 Acidovorax sp. LjRoot204 | reverse complement strand
ATCGATGGTCCAGTCCGACGTCTGCGAGCGTCCGAGACCCGGTACCGGAAAACCCGCCATCGGCGAGAGGTACTCGCAGCCCACCGCCAGCAACCACAGCATCAGGCGAGAAGACCCCTCGTTCACACCACCGGCGATCCACAGCGCGGCGGACACCAGCAACCAGCACAGCATGCGCAGGAAATTGGGGGTCAACGCATGCCCAGGATCCAGGCTGTACAGCACGGACAGGGTGCGCCCCACCTGGATGGCGGCAAAACTGCAGGCGAACAGCAGCCCCCGCTCGCCAAACGCGTCCGGGATGGCGGCGGACACCAGCAGGGCCAGCGCCATCAGCACCATCAGCATGGTGCGGATGACCAGATGCTCGGGATTGAACCAGTTGGTGACCCACGCGGTGTACTGCCACCCCAACCAGACCGCGAACCACAGCGTCGCCGTCTGCAGGACGCCGGGCCCCGACAGGTGCTTCAGCAGGTAGTGGGACAGCTGGGTGATGGCGAACACATAGACCAGGTCGAAGAACAGTTCAACGTTGGCCACGCGTGCGGGTTGCCCGGGCGTGCGGAGCAACGGATGCTGCGAGGTGCTCAAGCAGTCGACTCCCGGCAGGGGGGAAGATTCAGTGCTTCGTGGCCTTCCACGACAGCCACGCTCCCGTCGCCACCGGAACCGCGTAGATCAAGGCCTGGATGGGCAGCTCTTCCTGCAGCGAATAGCCGTGCGACATGCCGGTGCGCAGGTTCCACAGGACGGCGACGAGCCAGCCGACGCTGAAGACCGCCGCGACGGAGCGTCGCTTGGCCGGCTTTGCCAGCCACATCGCGATACCCACCAGCAGCAGACCGGCGAGGATGAAGATCAGGGTGCGCATCGATAAGGTCCTGTGCGGTGGCCGAGGGCCCGCTCCTACGTCAACGGAGGGGCGGACCCTCGGCATGGGCGGGCGGTAAGGGACCACCCGCCGCAGGGGTCACTTGGTGGTGTACCCGCCATTGATGAGCAGCGTCTGGCCSGTGATCCACCAGCCKTCGSTGACCAGGTGGCGGATGAAGGGCACGACATCCTCGATGTCGGTCAGGCCGGTCTTGCTGAAGGGCGACAGCGCGGCCGCCGACTTGTGGTACGCGACGGCGTCGGCGCCCTCTGCCGGATAGAAGAACGAGGTGTCCATCGGACCAGGGCCGATCGCAGTCACCGAGATGCCGCGCGCGCCGAACTCCTTCGCTGCCGCACGCGTGAAGTGCTCGACCGGTGCCTTCGTGCCCGCGTAGGAGGAATAGAAC
>NZ_JBGFFF010000346.1:0-1306 GCF_056175785.1 Acidovorax sp. LjRoot204 | reverse complement strand
GGTGGTGCCGTGCGTGAGCCCCTGGGCGTACGAGCGGTTTCAGCGCTGGAACTTTGACGCCATCGACCCCAACCGCTCGTTCCGCGAGGGCTCGCCCGCGCAGGAGTCCGCGGCCCTCATGCGCCTGGTGGCGCCACTGCACGGCCAGTTTGCCGCCCACATCGACCTGCACGAAACCACCAACACCGACGAATCCGAATACCGCCCCGCCGTGGCCGCGCGCGATGGCAAGGTGTTCGAGCCCGGCAGCATCCCCGACGGCTTTTACCTGGTGGACGACACCGACAACCCGCAGCCCGCCTTCCAGCAAGCCATCATCGACGCCGTCAGCCGCGTCACACACATTGCGCCAGCGGACGAGAAGAACGAAATCATCGGCACGCCCGTGGTGGCCCCAGGCGTCATCCACTACCCGATGAAGCAGTGGGGCCTGTGCGCGGGCATCAGCGGCGCGCGCTACACCACCACGACCGAGGTCTACCCCGACAGCCCCCGCGCCACGCCTGAGCAGTGCATTGATGCGCAGGTGGCGGCGGCGTGTGCGGCGGTGGAGTTTGTGCTGGCCGACGCGCCACTCTGAGAGTTGCGGCCCTGTGCGGCGCGGCTTCGCATTTTTGGTGCTTTCTTGGCGCTCGTTACCCAGCGCTTCCCAAAGCGCCCAGCAGCCGGGCACTCACTTCGGCCGCATACAGCGCCGCGAACGCCATGTTGTGCTGCTCCGTCAGCGGCCCATGGCCCGGCTCCATGCGGCCTGCGGCGTCGTAGCCCATGGCCTTGAACTTCCACACCCCGCCGACCAGCTTGAGCGAGCCCACATGCGCGCCATCGGCAGTGTGGACTGACACCACGCCAGCGTTGACGGACACCAGCTGCAATGGCCCTGCCACCGGGCCTGGCGGCACATGGGCAAAGGTGGGGGTGAAGGCCTGCGAGGGGATCTGGGCGGGAGGCATGGCTGTGTTCGTATCTCCGGTTTACTGATCAAGTTGGCCTCTTCCGCCTGCGGAGCTTGCGTCAGCAATTACGGGACGCATAGCTGATCTTCGTCTGAGAAGATGGTGATGTGGCTACGACTGATACCGGGTATGACAGAAAGCTTCCGCACAGCGTTCGATTCAATCCAGTCCACACTATTACCTGCAGCCCTTCCATATTGGTTGCTGCTCAATAGATCACGTGGTGTTTGAGAACATTGGTTGAATACTATTGCCTAACTCCCCGCAGCCATTAATTTGTCCATGGTGAGGTGCATGGCTTTTTGCAGTTTTTCGAGTTGCGCTATCGGCTCGTGAGAGTTGAACTCTAG
>NZ_JBGFFF010000345.1:0-1335 GCF_056175785.1 Acidovorax sp. LjRoot204 | reverse complement strand
CGTCAGGGTCTCTACGCATTGCGTTCCGCACCGCGTCTCGACTAGGGCGCGGCGTGAGCAAAGGCGTTAACCCGCGAATCGGCGGGCGAGTCGTCCCTTGACCTTTCCGAGCAGGCGGAGCGTACGCCATTCGAAGCCACTGATCGCGGCGGTGGTTGGCGTAAGCGCGGCGCTCTCCAGTACCGCTGCCCATTGTGGCGCGACCACCTGCAAACGATGCTTACGCCAGACATGCTCCCTCGCTCGGCCTCCCATCTGGGGAAGTGTCTTCCGGTGCTGGAGAGCCCACTCGAGGGCGCTAGTCCAATCTTCTTCTCCGTGGCCGACGAGTAGGCCGCTCAGGGCATGTTGGACGCTGTCGGCATAGGGAGCTACGTCGCTGTACAGCCCAGGAATTCCCAGGGCACCGTACTCGCGAAATTTGTTGTTGGTCTTTGATCTGGAGAACGCATCGTCCTCCAATGGCGCCAACGCCAGCTCCCATCCTCGCGCCTGTTTGAAGTCAAGAAACTGGCGGTAGTTCGAGATGTTTTCGAAATGGCGGACCCCTGGTGTGTTCTTCAGCTCTTCAGGCATGTGGCCTATGAACTCAAACTCGAACGCGCCAGGGCGATTCAGGATCGTACGCTTAATGGCGGAGACGACAGTGCTGAACCCTCCACCGCGCTCACTGCCCGCATAGCCGACGCGCAGAGGTCGATCAGGTGCAGTCTCCTGTCGTGAATGTGGCGCTCGCTCAGCCAGCAGGTCGAAGTCAAAAGAGGCGGGCACATGCTCAACTCTCGACTTCGGGAACTCGGCGCGCAGATGGTTGGCGAGATGAGGCGAACTGACCAAGACAATCGTCGCGTTGCGGATGAAAAGGGCCAGCGACTGTCGTACGGCGGGGTTCGCGTAATAGGCTGACAGTGCGTTATCCCTGCGGTACTCCCAGAGATTGTCGTCGAGATAGTAGGCGTAACGCGCTGCTCGCCGCGCCAACGCAACCGGAAGCCATGAGAACTCAGGAGCGCATACCCTTGAGAACATCGTGGGTCGGAGGTGGTAATCGTGTTGGGAGGCCTGATTCCACAATTTGACATGCAGGCTTGCCGGCTGCACGCATTTCTCAAGCACGCTTGAAGTCAGGGTGGCGGTCGGCCCCGCGCTGTCTACCACCAAGTTCAATCCCGCAACGAATTTGGCTGCTGGGTCGGCGGCAGCGCGCCGAATGTTGCCCCAATCCGGCTGGTCACCGCTCATCGCGGTTTTCGCTTCCTGCCAGTGTTGCGCTTCGATCGATTCACCTGATCGGCCGGTGTGGGCTCGCCCTCCGCCGGCAGCTGGGTGCTACCG
>NZ_JBGFFF010000344.1:0-1348 GCF_056175785.1 Acidovorax sp. LjRoot204 | reverse complement strand
GAGCTGAAGCGTGAGCAGGCCAAGCTGCTCCAGGACCACGCAGCGGCCATGCGAGCGCTCTCGCAGGTCACGGCGGGGCGCCCGCGCACCGCGGAGGATGACCAGGCGGCGGCTCAGTACCAGCAATTCACGCGGGATGCGGCGCAGGAGGCGGAGCTGATGCGGACGCGTGCGCCAGGCTATCGTCATCCGGGGACCGGCACAGCACCGGTATCCGGTGGTGGCGGCGCCCGTGACAACGGAGTGCCGCAGCAGCAGCGATAGCTAGATCTCCTGGTGGTTGGCGTCCAGACGGACGCCATACCGCCGGGTGAGCAGGGAGAGGTCCAGCTGCCATTCGTGGGTGGACCGCCGCTTGTGCACCTGCATGGCAGCAGCGACGTGCCTCAGACCTTGATCGGGAGTCCAGTTGTTGAACTGGCAGAGCCATGCCAGGGCGTCCCGGGTCCGGTTCTGGGCCATCGCCAGCCCGAAATGCTTGACCCGATGGCAGTCCGGGCACAGGGGAACGAGGCCGGTCAGGGTCTGCACCAGGCGGCGGTCGTCGTACTCCCAGACCTCGTGGCACTCCACGGGGTGATTGGCGCCAGCACGCCGACAGATCTGGCAACGCCAGTCAGCCGGCAGGGCGACCTCGCGCTTGATGCGATCCCAAGTCTTGGGGCGGACGTTGGAGCGCACGTTGAAACGCCACATCGACTGCGGGACCAGCTCGACTGTCAGGATTTCCACTACGGGCGCTCGCTTGTGTATTTCCGCATATTAAAGCAAACTGTGATGAATACTCTAACGAAAGTCAGCCGGAAAACTAAGACGATGCGCGCCAGGAAGTCAGATCCAGCACCAGCCGATCCGCGCCTTGCGCGGCTGGCTGATTGGCTGGGCGTGGCGATTGACGGGCAGAGCCGCCGAGGGGTGACGAAGCAGCAGATAGCTGGCGACCATGGGACCCATGGAAGCAACTTGAGCGCCTTCGTGACGAGCAAGGGCAGGGTTCGCAACGTCAAAGTGGTAACGGTGGAGGCAATCCTTCTTGACCTTGGGTTGCACCGCAACGGCGTGCTGACCCACGGCATCCATCGGTGGGATCTGCTCGATAGCAAAGACATCGCTTCCGGATTGGGCGATCTTCTGAAAACCAACTCCGACCCCGGCGCCGACGAGCATCAGCAGCCGCATCTGCTGCAGCTGCCGGTGGAAGTACCTTCGATCGCATTCGTTCTGCTGCGCCCCTCGCCGGACACGATCTTGCTCGCCCGCGTGAACGGATCGGACGCTCCGGCGATCGAGGAATCGCTCGGCCGCTCACTGATCCGTCGCTCGCTCGATGTCTCAGACACGTCGGAAG
>NZ_JBGFFF010000343.1:0-1358 GCF_056175785.1 Acidovorax sp. LjRoot204 | reverse complement strand
GGGAGAGGGTGCCGAAGGCGGGTGAGGGGCGAACGAAGTCCGGACGCCCAATGCGTCGGATTGGAACGGCATTCTTGATACCAAAACGTTCCACCCAAGCATCGTCACCGCGCCTGCCCCTCATCGGGTTAGGCACGAAGGGGGTCGGTGCGCATTGTCGCAACTACCGCACCGAACCATTATCGCTACCACCTGAAAGAACTCCACGCCTGATCGTCTCCAACTGGGTATCTGAAGGCCACCCCTTCTGGACTTCCGTCAGCTTCCCGTCCCTGAAGAAGTAGAACATCGGAGTCGTCCAGCTCTCAATCTGCGGCCAAGACGAGYGGTTGTAGGCAACCGCTACATTTGAGGACGCAGGATTCTTGGCAAGCTGCATCATCGCTGCAACGTGGAGGTCATCATCCACGGGCATCAGCCAAATCGCACGCTTACGGAAGAACCCCGCCAACTCTCTGTCCGCGGATATCGCCGTCAGCGCCTTCTTCGAAGGAGCGCAGTGCGGCCCATAGACCACGATGACAGAAAGACCCTTCTGCCACTGGTAGTTCTCCACCACAGGTCGACCGCTGCGGTCAGCACGAATGACCAGTGGCAAATCCTGGTTCAGACCCGGAGCATGCTTGAGCGCAGGAGCGTCAGTCTCGCTAGCCAACCCTTGACCGGCCATCTCATCGAAGGCTCGAACCCGTACCAGTGAGCTACGCATGTCGGAGCGCACCTTCTCGGTTGCCTGACCCCGGCGCTCCAGTAGATCGAACGCTGCCACGATATCTGGCAAGTAGGCCGCATCGTTCGTGTAGAAAATCGCCGTGGTGGTTGCCTTGAACAGATCAAGCAACTCTTCTGGGTCCGTGAGGGACGACATGGGCCGATAGTGCGCCCGAAGCGTCTCGTAGTGCCTGGACACACGGCGCGCGAACTCAAGGCCGCCACTATCCAGGCCCGAGGTATGGAGCGCTGCGACCTCGTCACGGAAGCTCTCGATCTGCTGGCTACGCTGATCTTCGGCTGCGGCCTGTGCGTAGGCAGGGCCGGCCATCAGCGCCGCCAGTAGAACGCCGTGTACAAGTACGGTCCGCAACATCAGGCGATCCTTCTTCCTGGAAGATCTCTAGTACTGGACTCGCCATGGCATGCCAGCGCGCCAGATGGCGCGGCGAAGCTCGCCGCGCCATGTTCGAAGACTAGCAGTTGTTGGTGCAAATCTGCTCTTGGGAAGGTGAGCAGGTCCCGGGACTCGCGCACCGGTAATTATGATGGCCTCCGCACTGGGACGGCGAGTCGATGGGGGAAACCTGATCGAAATAGCACTCGAAGTTGGCCGGCTGCACGCCCGGGATACCGCCGCCCATGAG
>NZ_JBGFFF010000342.1:0-1360 GCF_056175785.1 Acidovorax sp. LjRoot204 | reverse complement strand
GTGGAACACCGTCATCCACACCATGGCGACTCCCCTCAGAGCATCGACCGCGTCGTATCGCTGCACTGCAGGCTGGGTAAGCGCTTCGGACTGGGGTAACGGTGTGGCAGCGGCTTTAGAGAGCACAGAGAAGGTCATGGAGATACCAGCAAGCACCGTGCGCAGTAAACGGCAGGGGCGGTGCGAATGGGAGCCAACCGGCGATGGCCACAATGGTACGTAGATTCCGCGAGCCTGCTGGAAACGATGGTGGTGAATAACCCATTTCCGCTCGCCACCGAGACCCCGATTGCCTCTGCGTTGAAAGGCACCAGGAGGGCAAGAAAAAAGGCCTTGCAGCATTTGCTGCAAGGCCTTCAAACATTGGTCGGAGCGGCGGGATTCGAACTCGCGACCCTCTGCTCCCAAAGCAGATGCGCTACCAGGCTGCGCTACGCTCCGACAGCCCGTATTCTAACCCGCCGATTCCCCTGTTTTTGGCTAATCGCCTGCTTTTTTGACTTTTTTTAGAAAGTAGCAGGGCGAAGAGTTCGCAGGAGGGAGCGGTCGCGCGAACGCGACGTGGCAAGAGACGAACCAGAAAAAAAACTATAAAACCGCCTCGGTCTGCCACGGACCGAAAACGGAAAGATCAGCGGCTGGAGGAAGGGCCAGGACCGCGACCGGCGAGGTGGCGGAATGTGATGCGGCCCTTGGTCAGGTCGTAAGGCGACATCTCCAGGGACACTTTGTCACCAGCCAGGATACGGATGTGGTGCTTGCGCATCTTGCCGCCGGTGTAGGCAATCAGTTGGTGGCCGTTGTCCAGCGTGACGCGAAATCGCGAGTCGGGCAAGACTTCCGTGACGGAGCCCTGCATTTCAATGAGTTCTTCTTTGGCCATGTGTTTCTCTATCTCTTCAAAGCAAATGTTCTGTGGTCGGCGCCTGAGCGGTTTTATTGCATTCACCACGGCAGCTGCAGCGTTGTCGAAACTCGACACACGGTGCATGGCGGGCGGTGGGAGTCGCTGCACCCAGGGCGCAGATCAGGCAGAGGGCCGGGAGACGGCTTCAATGAACAGGCGTCAGCGCTGTGCAAAGCCTGTCAATTGTACCGCGACAAGCCGTGTTTTGCCTATGGGACACCCGGTCTGCCCTGTGGTGCGGGCGCAGCGCTCCCAGCCAGAACCTCGAAAACCATCCGCTATCGGCCTTGCACCGCCGAGGCCAGGGTGCGCACGAGGTCGGTCTGGGTGATGATGCCAACGAGGTGATCTACATCATCCACGATGGGAATGTGATGGTGTCCGCCCTGCGAAAAGAGCGGCACGAGGTCCATCGCATGCTGGGCCGAGCGCGCCACCTGGACAGGGTGGGAC
>NZ_JBGFFF010000341.1:0-1367 GCF_056175785.1 Acidovorax sp. LjRoot204 | reverse complement strand
GCCTTTTTCACCAACGGGTTCGGTCATCTCTTTCTCGTCCTTCCAATCGATAGGGTTACTTCAAGGGCAGCGGTCTTCTTTCGTTGCCCGGCGCCCTCGCCGGATGACGGAATTTTTCACCAGTTCGTGAAAACCCTGTTTGTCGCGTTTTCCTGCGCGCCAAAGATGCGGCTTGGGCCTGCCACACGATAACGCCAAGAGGCGGGCAGGGTTTCCTTGTCATCAGAACTTGTACGGAGAGAGACAACATGACAGACAGCAAATCGCCCCGCCGCCGCAGCCTGCTCAAGGGCGCGGCCGTGGCCGCAGGCGCCATGTCGGCGCCGATGGTCAGCATGGCCCAGACCACCTCGCTGCGCTTCCAGAGCACCTGGCCAGCCAAGGACATCTTCCACGAATATGCGCAGGACTTCGCGAAGAAGGTCAATGACATGGCGGGCGGCCGCCTGAAGATCGAGGTGCTGCCCTCGGGCGCGGTGGTGCCGGCCTTTCAGCTGCTCGAGGCGGTGAACAAGGGCACGCTGGACGGCGGCCATGGCGTGGTCGCCTACCACTACGGCAAGAACTCGGCGCTCGCGCTGTGGGGTTCGGGGCCGGGCTTCGGCATGGACGCCAACACGGTGCTGGCCTGGCACAACTACGGCGGCGGCAAGGCGCTGCTCGACGAGATCTACAAGAGCCTGAACATGGAGGTGGTGTCGTACCTCTACGGCCCCATGCCCACGCAGCCGCTGGGCTGGTTCAAGAAGCCGGTGGCCAAGGTGGAGGACATGAAGGGGCTCAAGTTCCGCACCGTGGGGCTCGCGGTGGACATGTTCACCGAAATGGGCACGGCGGTGAACCCGCTGCCCGGCAGCGAGATCGTGCCCGCGCTGGACCGCGGGCTGATCGATGCGGCCGAGTTCAACAACGCGTCGAGTGACCGCGTGCTCGGCTTTCCCGACGTGGTGAAGAACTGCATGCTGCAAAGCTTCCACCAGTCGGGCGAGCAGTTCGAGGTGCTGTTCAACAAGGGCAAGTACAGCGCGCTGCCGCAGGAGCTGCGCTCCATCATCGACTACGCCGTGCAGGCCGCGAGCGCCGACATGAGCTGGAAGGCCGTGCAGCGCAACTCGCAGGACTATGCCGACATGAAGAAGGCCGGCATCAAGTTCTACAAGACGCCCGATGCGGTGCTGCGCGCGCAGCTCGCGGCATGGGACAAGACCATCGAGAAGAAAGCCGCGGAGAACCCGTTGTTCAAGAAGGTGCTGGATTCGCAGCGCATCTTCGCCGAACGCGCGCTGCAATGGCAGAACGACTACGGGGTGGACTTCAAGATGGCCTACGCGCACTACTTCGGCAAGAAGAAGAGCTGACCCTCGGTC
>NZ_JBGFFF010000340.1:0-1380 GCF_056175785.1 Acidovorax sp. LjRoot204 | reverse complement strand
ACGCCCAGGTTGCCGACGGATGCGTTCTTTCTGTGCAAGTGACCCGAGACGGGTGGTCGCGCATCGACTTTGCGCACCTGCAGGTTGTCGGTGTGGTTGAAGTGCTTGCTCAGTGCTAGCTGCGGCGAATGATGAGCAAGACCGAGATCTTCAAGGCCATTGAGCCGTCCGAACCACCTGCGGCGTAGCGCCGAGGAGTTTCACAAAGCACGCTTCCCGGCAGAAGTCGGTTGTTAGCGCTCTGGGCCAGACTGAACAGGCATTGGGCGTCGATACCGCGTACAGCCAAGGGCGTCTTCCGCCGCGGATGGTCTATTTCGCAGGCGAGAAAGAGGTGGGCGCCAAGAACGAGTTGTCCATTTTCGCAACAATCGGTCCGGCTGCCTCGCTCGCCTTTCGGACCTCGACCCATTCGGGATCAACGACAAACTTGCCCCACTTGACCTCACGATCGGCCAGGCTCTCCCAGACGAGCATGTATGTCAGCGCGTTGCTGTCAGGTCCGACTGCAGTCGTCCAATATCCGAATTGACGAATGCCCAGCCGGTTCCAGATGCCCACGGTGTGATCGCGAAATCTGGCAAGAACGTCGGGTAGCCGGCCAGGCATTGCGGTATAGACACGTAGTTCGTAGATCATCGACATCAGTCCTGAAAGATTGTTGCGAGTTGCCGCGGTGGCGGGCGTGACTGCCAGGCTCGCATTTTGCTGCCAGAGGTCCATCCACCGTCAAAGGAGATGACCTGCCATACGGAAACCTCGGCTCCCATGATCATGTGAGAGGGCTCGCAAACCCTTGTATTGCAAATTGTGTACGGCATCAGACTTCGGCCTCCATCAACAACGAGGAGAAGCGATGACGAAGATTGCGATATTGATCGCGGCACTCTGCCTGAGCTGCGGTGCACTCGCGCACTCGGGAGGCACCGACAAGAACGGTTGCCATCACGACCGTAGAACTGGCGGCTACCACTGCCACTGACGCGAAGGCACAAAATGAAATCGATCATCGTCCTCGCAGCCATTCTTGCTGTCAGCTCAACCGCTTTCGCGCGGGGCGGCGGCCACAGCTCCGGCGGCCACAGTTCATATTCGTCAAGCTACGGATCCAGTGGCAGCCATTCGACCAGTGGCTACACAAAGAGCAATGGAACGTATGTGGCGCCAAGCCACGCCACGAACCCGAACGGAACGAAGGCGGACAACTGGTCCACCAGAGGCAACGTCAACCCCTACACGGGCAAGCCCGGTACGAAGCCTCAAGACTGAAGGGCCGGTGCGCCCTCCCTGGCTTCCAGGTGATGGCGCTGGCCACGCAAGCGGTCTTCGAGTTCGCCACCCTCGTGGCGGACGAGCCCTTCTACAAGGTGACTTGCCACT
>NZ_JBGFFF010000339.1:0-1395 GCF_056175785.1 Acidovorax sp. LjRoot204 | reverse complement strand
GGTTCGCACGCTGTATTACAGCGTCGCCACCAACAACATCACATGTTTCAATACAGAAGAGGGTTTTGAGAGCTATGGGCTCTACCGCGTGCTCAGCCGGGTCAATCATTCTTGCCAGCCCAACGCGGAGGTAGGAACGCTGGACGCCAAAGGGCAGGAGGTGGCACTCATTGCGTCGAAGCCTATTCCCACTGGCGAGGCCATCACATGGAGCTACATGGGAACAAACCAAAGTTTTTTGGAGGGAAGTTTTGAGGAGCGCAATATGCAACTCTTCAATCATTTCCGGTTTGTCTGTCGTTGCGAACGGTGCCTGGCCGATATGCCTGCGTCGCTGGAGAAACACCCGAACCTTGCGAGGTATTTTGATGACCTTCTGCGGGGGGATGCGATCAGATCACGGACGGCTGGCCAAGGGCAAGCGGGACCACCCTCAAATCCAAACCCAACGATAGGCTTGAAAGCCTGACAGGACGGATGCGAACCACAGCGCCAATTCGTGTTTCGCATCACACATGGAGCAATAGCGAAATCAGCGACCACGGCTCGACCTTCACCCCCCTATGCCAAGTCGGTCTTGATACAGGCCCTTGGCGCCGTTTTTCCTGGCTCTGCCAGGAGCATCCTTATAGGGCCACTCCACGCTAGCCATCGTGTTCGGGGTTCAGTCCTGCTTATCACGGCGCCGAGCAACATCCTGCATTTCAGGCACTGCTCCACCAAGGGCTGCCAATCTCTTTGCGACTTGGACCCGAACGAAGGTTTTGACAGCTTCACTGAACAGGTCGCCCCGGTCCATGGAAGGCTCTGCTAACTCCAAGGCCCTTTCATACAGGGCGTCATCGATAGTCACGGTGATCTGCATTCATACCTCGTACCGTTGAAATAAACGTTAGTCACAAGCCTACAGGGTCTGGATCATTCAGGTAAGGCAACCGCCACGCTCTGATCTACCGGCCTGTGGGTGAACAGTTCAATTTTGGGCAATCGGATCAGCGCCTCGGCCTGCGCGATGGTGCCGCGCAGCCAAGTGTCCCAATCTACCTTTTCCAGCGGCACCACCGTGCGCTTGTCCTGCTTGTCGGGCGCGCGCTTCGGGTCGGGCCGGTGCATGAGGTTGAGCACTGGCACGTCGTCGCAGTTCTGCGTGACCATGGTGTAGCTGGGCAGCACCTCACCCGTGGTCGGGTCGGTCCACTCGCTCCAGAGACCAGCCAGGCCCCAAGGCTGGCCGTCGGCGCGCTCGAACTGCCAGGGGATGTGTTTGCCGGTCCCCCAGTAGGGTTCGACGTACAGCTGCGCCGGGATGATGCAGCGCTGCCCCTTGCGCCAGGGGCCGCCGTAGGTCCATGACTTGGCCATGCCCTCGCGCCGGGCGTTGACGGTACTCAGGCG
>NZ_JBGFFF010000338.1:0-1404 GCF_056175785.1 Acidovorax sp. LjRoot204 | reverse complement strand
GTGCTGGCCTGCACCCGGCCCGCCAACGAAGCACCCACCGAGGCTGACAACAAGGTCGACGCCCACGCCCTCTCGCGCGCCGGCGGCGACCTGCTCGCCAGGGTGCTGGCCATGGCGCCGCTCCAGCGCGTCGGCATTGCCGGCGGCGACACCTCGAGCCACGCCGTGCAGGCACTCGACGCCTGGGGGCTTTCCTATGTGGCCGACATGGGCGCCGGCGCGTCGCTCTGCCGCGTGCACAGCGACGATGCCGCGCTGGATGGCATGGAGATCATGCTCAAGGGGGGCCAGATGGGCTCGGAGGATGTGTTCGAGCGGCTGGTGCGTGGCTAAGGCCGCAGCCATCCATCGCAGCGCCGCCCAGTCATTGCAACAAAACAATTCAATAGTAATAGCCGCCTTACAGCAACCACGTTGCAATTGTCAAACACTTTGAAATACAGACCCAAAAGTTCTAATTTCCAGCTAAGTTTCCGGCTGTAACGCCGAAACGGCCTCGATCCCACCTTGCGCCACCTGCTCCGCCTCCCCTGTTTTAGGTACTGTTTCCCTCTGTGAAGTGGTACCATCGGGCCGTTGACTAGGGTAACAATGCGCAATCGCCGGTTACTATCGGTTGTCGACGCTGTCGCTCACTTCCAAGCTTCATCCGAACGGGGAAAAACTCAATGAAACATAGTCACCTGATCGCAGCCATGGCTCTTGCAGCCCTGGCCTCTGCGCCGGCCCTTGCACAACAACTGCCTGTGCCCCCGACAACCGCGGCCGATGCCGTGCGCGCAGCCGGCGGTGGCGGCCTGACCACCCAGCAAATCGGTGCGGCAGCTGGCGGCGGCGTGCTGTTGGCAGCGGCCCTGGGCGGTGGCGGCGGCGGCGGTGGTGGCGGTTTCATCATCCCCGGTGGCCCTGGCGGCACTGGCACCACCGGTACCACCGGCACCAGGTAATGATCGGAGCCCTCCGCAAGGGGGGGTTCCCAGCGAGATTCCAAAGCACCGCCAGCGCGGTGCAAAAACTAGGATGTTGCGTACTCGCATCATCCTTTTTTTTGGGCGGATGCTCCTCGGGCTCCTCGGCAATGCTTGCCACGGCCCGGCACCTCTACAACAACAACGCCTCGCCGTCGGACTCCCACACATTCCGTCCGGAATTCAGCTATTTGCGTGCCACCTTCGAAGGCCGCACCGTGTTTCTTGTGCTCGGATACGTCGACCCCCATCCCGAAGGTCCTACAGAGGTCTGGTACAGCGCCTCGGGTGAAACGGTGCGCCTGCGCCACGGGCGCCTTGTGGCCACCGCCGGCCTCACGACCGACTGGCGCGCCGTGCGCCTTGTCAACGCGCCCGCCTGGCCCTCTGCCACCGCCGCCGAAAGCACGACGACAGCAACAACACGCTTCCAGCG
>NZ_JBGFFF010000337.1:0-1442 GCF_056175785.1 Acidovorax sp. LjRoot204 | reverse complement strand
AGCCGATGCTCGCCAGGGTGCCGTTCGCGTTGTAGCTGTAGCTGACCTGCTGCACGCTGCCGTTCGCGAGGGTCTGCTTCTTGAGGGTCACGCGGCCGAAGGCATCGCGGGTGTACTCGGTGGTTCCGCTGCGGTCGAGGATCTCCGAGAGATAGCCCTTGCTGTTCGCGCTCAGGTCGTAGCGCAAGGTGGTGGTCTTGCCGTCGGCGAAGACGAGGCCGGTGGGACGGCCGAGGGCATCGCGGGTGATGGTGGTGGCCTGGCCGAGGGCGTCAGTGATTCGACTGGGCAGGCCTAAGGCGTCGTACTGGGTACTGGCTCTGCCGGTGTCGGCGCTGGCCTCCGCGGTGGCATTCCCTTGGGCATCGCGGGCATAGCTGGTGGCCACGCCCTTGAAGTCCTTGGCTTCGGTGATGGCATCGAGGGCGTTGTACTTGAGGGTGGCGCTGGCGTTGGCCGCATCGATCGCGGCGTTGACGCGGCGCAGCGCGTCCAGGCTGTACTGGATGCTTTGGTTCAGGCCGTTGGTCTCTCTGTTCAGGTCACCATTGTTGTCATAGCTAAAACTGCTTGTTTGATTGAAACCTTCAGTCTTAGAAGACAAGCGGTTGAGGCTATTTATGGCGTAGACGACGTTCCAAGCTATGGCTCCGGCGCTGTTCTTGATCTGTTCGGCGGTGCGGTTGCCCATGGCGTCCAGGATGTATATACCGGACTCGCCGCGGTTGTTGCTCCAGCCAATCGGTCGGTGGGCGGGGTCGTAGACATAGGTGACGGCCAAGCCGTCAGGCAGGGTGATGGATTCAACGCCGCCGTAGGGCTTATAAGTGATCGTGGTGGTATGACCGCCGACGGTCTGCGTCAGCAGGCGGTCACGCAGGTCGAAGGTGTAGGTGGTGGCAAGGCCGTTGGAGGCAGTGGTGCCGACCACGCGGTTGGCGCCGTCGTAGGTGTAACTGGTGACGTGACCCAGGGCGTTGGTGGTCGTAAGGACGTTGCCCCTCGGGTCGTAGGTGTAGCTAGTGACGGCGCCATTCGGCTCGATCGTTGTCTTGACAAGCTGCGACGCGTTGTAGATCCATTGCCAGCGCTGTGCATTGTTGGTCGCCGTATCGGTGATGGTCTTGGACAACATGTTGCCCAAGGCATCGTAGGTATAGGCGGTGGTGCGGCCGACCTCGGTTACCAGGACGGGCAGACTGAAGTTGGTGTGCCACTGAGTAGTGGTGGTCTGTGCCTCCGGAAAACCCGCAGCCCGTGTGGCAGACAAGAGCAAGCGTCGAATGACATCCCACGTTTTGACAGTGGGCACACTGCTGAAGTCGGTCTCTGACGTGATGAGACCGAGAGCATCTTGTGTTCGTGCTGCCGCATCGGACTCGCCAAGACCGGAAGGCAGGGACCCACCCGTGACCGCAAGTTTGCCTTGGGCCGTCTTGTAG
>NZ_JBGFFF010000336.1:0-1446 GCF_056175785.1 Acidovorax sp. LjRoot204 | reverse complement strand
GCCGCGCCGGTGGCCAGGGCCTGGCGGCGCGTGAGCACGCCATGGCGGGCGGGCGCGATGCGGTGCATGTCAAAAGCAGGGGTGGGCTGGGGCACGGTTGTCTCCGGTAGTGGGGTTGGAATCCGGGGCCTGCGGTCTGCGCCGCGTGGGTTGCCCCGGTCGTCAAGGAAAAATCAGGCAATGGCCCCGGTGGCTTGCAGCGCGGCCACTTCATCGGCCGTGTAGCCCAGGCCCTGCAGCAGCTGCGCCGTGTGCTGGCCCAGGCGCGGCGGGTCGCAGCGCACATCGAGCCGCTGGCCGTCCATGCGCAGCGGCATCAGCGTGATCTGCGCGGTCTGCCCGGCACGTTCGCCATCGGGCAGCGTGATGTCGGCAAGGCCCCCCGTGGCTTGCAGGTGCGGGTCGTCAAACAGTTCTTCGGGCCGGCGGATGGGTGCAAACGGCAGGCCGTGGCGCTCGAAGATCGCGGCCAGCTCGTCCGCCGTGCGCTGCGCCAGCCGCTCGCGCAGCACCGGCATCAGCGTGGGGCGGGCGCGCACACGGTCGTTGTTGGTGGCCAGGCCGGTGTCGGCCTTCAGGTCGCCATAGCCCATGGCGTCGCAGAAGGTCTGCCACTGCGCATCGCTCACGGCGGCCAAAAAGATCTGCCCGCCGTCCTTCACGCTGAACACGTCGTACACGGCCCAGGACGAGATGCGGTCGGGCATGGGCGCCGCCGGTTTGCCGGTGACGGCGTACTGCATCATGTGCTGGCCGACCAGGAACACGTTGTTCTCGAACAGGGCCGAGTCCACCTCCTGCCCGCGCCCGGTGATGCCGCGCTGCATCAGCGCSGCCATSGCRCCGATGGCRCCGAACATGCCGCCCATGATGTCGTTCACGCTGCTGCCYGCGCGCAGCGGGTCGCCSGSGCGGCCGGTCATGTAGGCSAGGCCGCCCATCATCTGCACCACYTCGTCCAGMGCCGTGCGRTGSTCGTAGGGGCCGGGCARGAAGCCSKTGTGGYTSACGTAGATGAGGCGCGGGTTGACCTGGCTCAGCGCGGCATAGTCCAGGCCGTATTTCGTCATCACGCCGGGCTTGAAGTTCTGCGCCACCACGTCGGCCGATGCGGCCAGCTTGCGCGCCACCGCCAGGCCCTCGGGGCTGCGCAGGTCGATCGCAATGCTCTTCTTGTTGCGGTTGAACATGGGGAAGAAGCCCGCGCCCGCGCCCAGCAGGTGGCGCGTGCGGTCGCCGTCCACGGGCTCGACCTTGATGACCTCGGCCCCCAGGTCGGCCAGCACCATGCCGCAGGTGGGGCCCATGACCATGTGGGTGAACTCCACCACGCGCAGGCCTTCCAGCGGCAGGCGGGGGGACGAGAGAGAGGCGGATGTGTCGTGCATGTTCAGAGCGTTCAGAAAGGGGTTCAGGCCGTTGATGCTTCGCGCAGCACGGCGGGTG
>NZ_JBGFFF010000335.1:0-1448 GCF_056175785.1 Acidovorax sp. LjRoot204 | reverse complement strand
GGGAGAACATGAACACCCGCATCTTCGGGCGCCTGACCGCGTGGCAGAACTGGATCTTCAACCGCCCCAACGCCGTGGGCGAGAAGGGTGCGCTCAAGGTTTACGGCACCGGCCAGAAGGCCGGGTTTGACCAGACGCGCGTCTGACCCCCTGCCCTGCATTCGATTTCCATCCAGAGGAGCACCCCATGAGCAGCATCAACTACAGCGAGAAGATTCCCAACAACGTGAACCTGGGCGAAGACCGCACGTTGCAGCGCGCGCTAGAAGGCTGGCAGCCCAACTTCATCAACTGGTGGGACGACGTGGGTCCCGAGGGCTCCACCAACCATGAGGTCTATCTGCGTACCGCCGTGAGCGTGGACCCGAACGGCTGGGCCCAGTTCGGCCACGTGAAGATGCGCGACTACCGCTGGGGCATCTTTTTGAACCCAGGCGACAGCAACCGCGAGATCCACTTTGGCGACCACAAGGGCGAAAAAGCCTGGCAGGACGTGCCCGGCGAGCACCGCGCCAATCTGCGCCGCATCATCGTGACCCAGGGCGACACGGAGCCTGCCTCGGTCGAGCAGCAGCGCCACCTGGGCCTGACAGCGCCCAGCATGTACGACCTGCGCAACCTGTTCCAGATCAATGTGGAAGAGGGCCGCCACCTGTGGGCCATGGTGTACCTGCTGCACAAGCACTTCGGCCGCGACGGCCGCGAGGAGGCCGAAGCGCTGCTGCAGCGCMMSTCSGGCGACSAGRACAACCCGCGCATCCTGGGYGCSTTCAAYGARAAGACGCCSGAYTGGCTSGCGTTYTTCATGTTCACCTACTTCACYGACCGYGACGGCAAGTTCCAGCTSKCSGCSCTGGCMGAGAGCGCYTTYGAYCCGCTSGCGCGCACCACCAAGTTCATGCTGACCGARGARGCSCACCACATGTTYGTGGGCGARAGCGGCRTCTCGCGYGTGCTSKCGCGCACCGCRCAGGTSATGAACGACCTCAAGACCGACGACCCTGCCAAGGTGCGYGCTGCTGGCGCCATCGACCTGCCCACCGTCCAGCGCTACCTCAACTTCCACTACAGCGTGACCATCGACCTGTTCGGCGCCGACCAGTCGAGCAACGCCGCCACGTTCTACAGCTCGGGCCTCAAGGGTCGCTACGAAGAAGGAAAACGCACGGACGATCATGTGCTCAAGGGCCAGACGTACAAGGTGCTGGAGGTCAAGGACGGACAGCTGCTGGAAAAAGAAGTGCCCATGCTCAACGCGCTGAACGAAGTGCTGCGCGACGACTTCATCAAGGACTCSRTGGCSGGSGTSGGCCGYTGGAACAAGGTGCTSGAGAAGGCSGGCRTCCCCACSCGCCTGRYSGTSCCSCACAAGGCCTTCAAYCGCCAGATCGGCGCGCTSGCSGGCATCAAGATGTCGCCCGASGGCCGCGTGGTGARCGAGGTCGAAT
>NZ_JBGFFF010000334.1:0-1460 GCF_056175785.1 Acidovorax sp. LjRoot204 | reverse complement strand
GATCCAGGTGGTGAGCTTCGGCGCGGTGCACCTTGCGCTCGGCAGGGGTAAGTTGAATGGCGGGCATCCCCGTATTATCGACGCGTTACAAAGACCTCCATGAGCACCAAAGCCAAAAGCAAAAAAGTCAACAAAGCCTGGCTGCACGACCACATCAACGACCCGTATGTGAAACTGGCCACGCGCGAGGGATACCGCGCACGCGCCGCCTACAAGCTCAAGGAAATCGACGAATCGCTCGGCTTGGTCCGGCCGGGCCAGCTGGTGGTCGACCTGGGTTCCACGCCAGGGGCCTGGAGCCAGTACCTGCGCCGGCGCATGTCGCCCGAGGGCGCCGCGGCCGGGGAGCTGAACGGCACCATCATTGCGCTGGACATCCTGCCGATGGAGCCGATCGAGGGCGTGACCTTCCTGCAGGGCGATTTCCGCGAGACGGAACTGCTCGAGCAGGTGCTGGGCGCGCTGGCCGGCCGGAAGGCCGACCTGGTGGTTTCCGACATGGCGCCCAACCTGTCGGGCATCCATTCGGCCGATGCGGCCCGCGTGGCGCACCTGATCGAGCTTGCCATCGACTTTGCCCAGCACCACCTGAAGCCCGAGGGGGCGCTGGTGGCCAAGCTCTTCCATGGCAGCGGCTATGACGAGCTGGTGAAGCTGTTCAAGGCGAACTTCCGCACCGTGAAGCCCTTCAAACCCAAGGCCTCGCGCGACAAATCGTCGGAAACCTTCCTTGTCGGCATGGGTCTGAAGGCTCAGGAAACGCTTTGATACCTTGACGCCGGGGCCCGCAAAGCGTGCCCATGGGGCGCAAACCCTTGTCCGGCTATGGCTGCTTTAGGGAAATGCCCGCTTTTCGCAGCTTGAAAAGCCTAAAATGGGGCGCAATTGCGTATCCATAGCGCGTTCTTTTCACAATCTTGTCACGCGCTTTCGACTGGAGCTTCGTTTGAACAATCAGTGGTTTTCCAAAGTTGCCGTATGGCTCGTCATTGCCATGGTGTTGGTCACTGTGTTCAAGCAGTTCGACACCCGCGGCGGCGTCGGCTCAGGGACGGTGAGCTATTCGGAGTTCCTGGATCAGGTCCGAAACAACCAGATCAAGAGCGCCGTCATTCCTGAAGGTGCCGGCGGCGGAGAGATCGTGGCCGTCACCAACGAGGATCGCAAGATCCGCACGACCGCCACCGTGCTCGACCGCGGCCTGGTGGGCGACCTGATCGACCACAACGTCAAGTTCGACGTCAAGCCGCGCGAAGAGGGCTCGCTCCTCATGACGCTCTTGGTGAGTTGGGGGCCGATGCTGCTCCTGATCGGGGTCTGGATCTACTTCATGCGGCAGATGCAGGGCGGCGGCAAGGGCGGGGCGTTCAGCTTCGGCAAGAGCAAGGCCCGCATGATGGACGAGAACAACAACACGGTCACTTTTGCCGACGTCGCGGGCTGCGACGAGGCCAAGGAAG
>NZ_JBGFFF010000333.1:0-1488 GCF_056175785.1 Acidovorax sp. LjRoot204 | reverse complement strand
GCCGTGGGCCGCATCACCGGCTTCAACGCCACCGGCAGCACCGCCGGCTTCGGCTACGACGCGAACGGCAACCGCTCGAGCAGCACCCGGATGCTCGGTACCCAAAGCACCAGCCGCACCTACACCGTGGGCGCCACCAGCAACCAGCTCACCGGCTTCACCCAGAGCATCAACGGCGCGAGCACCACCAGCGTCACCTATGGCTACAACGCCAACGGCGACCTCGTGAGCGACGGCCTCAGGAGCTACACCTACGACGCCGAGGGCCGCCTGGCCGCAGCCACCACCGGCGCCACTGACGTGAGCCCGACCACGCGCTACGCGCACAACGCGCTGGGCCAGCGGGTGTTCAAGACCGAGCCGCTGTACCCGCCGGGGCAGGGCGACGAAGCCGACCCGGGCTTCATGCAGAGCCTGATCGCGTTCTTCACCAAGCTGTGGTCTCCGGCGACCACGCAAGCGGAGCAACTGGGCTATGCCTATGTCTACGACGAGCAGGGCACCCTGATCGCGGAGGCGGGCAGCGGCGGAGCCAACAGCGCGGGGCAGGCCAGCTACATCTACCTGCCGACGGCGAACGGGCCGATGCCGATTGCGGCCGTGATCAACGGCGCCACCTATGCGGTGCACAGCGATCACCTGAACACGCCGCGCAAGCTCAGCAATGCGGACGGCCAAGCGGTCTGGCAGTGGGGCTACAGCGCGTTCGGGGAGGACAAGCCGACCGTTGCGAAGAACCGGTTCGCCAACCTCGACATCACACCGAACCCGGGCACCACCAGCGTCTCCGAGGTGAAGTTCAGCCTGAGGTATCCAGGGCAGTATGCGGATGAGGAGTCGGGGCTGTTCTACAACTACTTCCGTTCGTACAGCCCGACGACGGGTCGATACAGCCAACCGGATCCGATTGGACTCGATGGAGGCTGGAATCGGCTTGGGTACGTTGACGCGAATCCTATGACTGTCACAGATCCTCTGGGACTTGATCCATGGGGCCGTGAATTGTGGACCCCCGCGCGGGTATACACAGACATGAATGCCGGAATCACCACCTTCTTCGATCCGATGACTCGCGATCTGCTGGTCTTCCCGACGAACAATTCGGTTGCCAGCAGTGCAAAGCCTGGTGCGGCCGGCCCCTACAACGGTGAGTTCACCTACTGCGAATACCCAAACAGCCGCGAATACGGAACAGCTAAATGGCGCACGACAGACGGCCGCGCGCGCTGGATTCACGGGGGCGGCTCGCGCTTGAGCAAACCGCTCGATCCTCGGCAAGGTTGGGCGCCAACCCTTGGCTGTACGCGCGGTCAAAACGCGGACGTCAATACGCTGTGTTCAAAGTCGGAGGTTTGGAGGAATGCAAATCCCGGCAAATCCATTCCTTATTCGAGGTGGTGACTGATATGGCAAATTCATTCTTTAGCAGACTCCTCGCCATTGCGTTTGCCTCGGCGATATGGGTTGGTCACGCGCATGCTTCTTGTC
>NZ_JBGFFF010000332.1:0-1491 GCF_056175785.1 Acidovorax sp. LjRoot204 | reverse complement strand
GCACACCGCCGTGTCAACGCTKCCGACAAGCGCATCATCAACGGCCAGACCGACGTCAACCAGCTGGTGCCTTTCAAGTACAAGTGGGCGTGGGAAAAATACCTCGCCACCTGCGCCAACCACTGGATGCCCCAAGAGGTGAACATGACGCGTGACATCGCGYTGTGGAARGACCCSAACGGCCTGACCGAAGACGAGCGCCGCATCRTCAAGCGCAACCTSGGCTTCTTCGTSACCGCCGAYTCGCTGGCCGCCAACAACATCGTGCTGGGCACGTACCGCCACATCACGGCCCCTGAGTGCCGCCAGTTCCTGCTGCGCCAGGCGTTCGAAGAAGCGATCCACACCCACGCGTATCAGTACATCGTCGAATCGCTSGGYCTGGAYGARAGCGARATCTTCAACGCCTACAACGAAGTCCAGTCGATCCGCGACAAGGACGARTTCCTGATCCCCTTCATCGAMGCSATCAKSGAYCCGWMYTTCAARACCGGCACGCMCGAGACYGACCAGACCCTGCTCAAGTCGCTSATCGTKTTCGCSTGYCTGATGGARGGCCTGTTCTTYTACGTSGGCTTCACGCAGATCCTGGCATTGGGTCGCCAGAACAAGATGACCGGCGCYGCTGAGCAGTACCAATACATCCTGCGCGATGAGTCGATGCACTGCAATTTCGGCATCGACYTGATCAAYCAGCTCAAGCTCGAAAACCCCCACCTGTGGACCSCAGAGTTCAAGGCCGAGATCAAGGCACTSTTCCTCAAGGCCGTCGAGYTSGAGTACCRCTACGCCGAAGACACCATGCCSCGTGGCGTGCTSGGCATGAAYGCYTCCATGTTCAAGGGCTACCTGCGCTACATCGCCAACCGCCGCGCCACGCAGATCGGGTTGGAGACGCTGTTCCCCAATGAAGAGAACCCATTCCCGTGGATGAGCGAGATGATCGATCTCAAGAAGGAGCGCAACTTCTTCGAGACCCGGGTTATTGAATACCAGTCCGGTGGTGCGCTGTCCTGGGACTAGCGCCTTTTTTGCAGGCCACACCACCATGGATTTTTACACCACGCCCAGCAACGACAGCGCCGCAGAGCGCTGCCCTGCGGGGCGTTCCCGTGTTCATGGAGATGGAGTTTTCATCCATCTCCATGGATCGCTCTCTGTCCACTGCAGACAGGAAGTGCTCTTTGCAAATTGACCCAAGGAGAACATGATGGCAACTGCGAAAAAACCGGCCGCTAAGAAGGCTGCTCCCGCGAAAAAGGCTGCAACGGCCAAACCCGTAGCCGCCAAGAAGGCTGCACCTGCCAAGAAGGCAGCAGCACCGGCAAAGAAAGCCGCTCCTGCCAAGAAGGCCGTAGCTGCGAAGAAGGCTGCACCCGCCAAGAAGGCAGCAGCACCGGCAAAGAAAGCCGCTCCTGCCAAGAAGGCCGTAGCTGCGAAGAAGGCTGCACCCGCCAAGAAGGCAGCAGCACCGGCAAAGAAAGCCGCTCC
>NZ_JBGFFF010000331.1:0-1510 GCF_056175785.1 Acidovorax sp. LjRoot204 | reverse complement strand
GCAGCGCATAGCTGGCGATGTTGAACGGCACACCCAGAAAGATGTCTGCACTGCGCTGGTACAGCTGGCAAGACAGCGTGCCACGCCCGCCGGGCTCTTGCGCCGGGGCTACGTARAACTGRAAGAARGCRTGGCASGGCATGAGCGCCATCTTSTRSAGCTCGGCCACGTTCCAKGCGCTCACGATGATGCGGCGCGARTCGGGGTTGGTCTTSAGSGTYTKGATGACKTCGSWGATCTGGTCGATGTGSCCGCCGTCCGGCGTCGGCCAGCTGCGCCACTGCACGCCRTACACSGGGCCCAGGTCGCCGTCCTCGCGCGCCCAYTCGTCCCAGATGGTSACGCCGCGCTCCTTSAGCCAGTTGTTGTTGCTGGAGCCSGTSAGGAACCACARCAGCTCCTGRATGATGGACYTGAGGTGCACCTTCTTGGTCGTGACCAGCGGAAAACCTTCCTTCAGGTCAAACCGCATCTGGTGGCCGAACACGCTCTTGGTGCCGGTGCCGGTGCGGTCCGACTTGTCCACGCCGTGGGTGAACACATGGCGCATGAAATCTTCGTACTGGGAGCGCACGGGGCGGGCGGGCAAGGCAGGAGCTGCCGGGGCAGCAGAAGGCTGGGTCATGGGATGGATCACTCAGGGTAGGGCGCCGCCATCAAGGGGTGGCCGTTGCCGACGGCGGATTTTATGCGGAGCGGGAGAATGCCAGACTCGCCATCCATCCACTGCACTTCCCATGACGACTTCCGATACCCCCGTCACCATCCGCCCCCTCCAGGCCGCCGACTGGCCCGCCGTATGGCCCATCCTGCGCACCACCTTCCAGGCGGGAGACACGTATGCGTTTGCCCCCGACAGCACCGATGCCGAGATCCACAAAGCCTGGGTAGAGCTGCCTGCTGCGACCTTTGTCGCCCTGGGCGTGGGCGGGGAGATTCTGGGCACCTACTTCATCAAGCCGAATCAGCCTGGGCAGGGCGCCCATGTGTGCAACTGTGGCTACGTGGTGGCGCCGGCCGCRCAGGGGCAGGGCGTGGCCTCGTTGATGTGTGAGCACTCCCAGCAGCAGGCTGTGGTCATGGGCTTTCGGGCCATGCAGTTCAACTTGGTGGTAGCCAGCAACGTGCGCGCCGTGCGACTGTGGCAGCACTTGGGCTTTGCGATCGTGGGCACGCTGGCCGGGGCCTTCCGGCACCACGCGCTGGGCTATGTCGATGCCCATGTGATGTTCAAGACGCTGGTGGCCTGAGCTTGTTGCCAATGCAAAAAGGGCTCCCACATGGGAGCCCTTTCTGAGAGTCCGGGGGCACATGTCCACAACAGTGAGAGGCCGCCACCCGGGAAGGTCCGCGTTCTTACATCGCGCTGATTTCGCCCGATGGGATCCTGCCGGTGCGCACGGCTTCGGCCGCTGCGGCGCGCACTGCAGCACGGTCGGCGGTCGACTTGTAGGTCACGACACGCGAACCAGCGGGTTCGATGCTGCGTGTTTGGGCCACGGTAGAGGCT
>NZ_JBGFFF010000330.1:0-1531 GCF_056175785.1 Acidovorax sp. LjRoot204 | reverse complement strand
TGCGGCACCGGACCTTGCACGGTCATGCCTGCAGCGTAGGGTTCTTCCTGCCCGGCAGACTTCGGCGGCAGTTCGGCCTTGCACTGGTAGCGGGTGCCTGCTTGCAGCGCAAACACCGGCGCGCCGGCATTGCAGTGCCGTGCCAGCTGCTGCAGGTGCGCGGGGTTCTCAAAATGAGCCCACACCGGACCATCGTCGGGCGACAGCCAGGCAAAGAACAGTCCGGGCCGCTGGATGGAGCCTTCTTTGTCCATGCCCGCCCAGGCAGGCGGCACGCAGGAGGCCAGCGCAGCGATGAGGGCAAGGCATTGTCGGGACAGCATGGGCGATGCACTCCTGAAATGGCGGATGCTGGGTAACAGCCACCTGAGGTGGCCGTAGCTCTGTAGCGGCCCACCATTGTGCCGCCACGTTCAGTCTTCCAAATGCAAAAAAAAGGCCCCCGATGCCCATGGCACCGGGGGCCTGTGACTACCGCGCTGAGAACCTGTTCAAAAAGCGCGATGGTCGCCCTCACACGTTCATGATCGACACCAGGCGCGTGTTCAGGTGCGCCTCGATGGCCTCGGGGCCACCCTCGGAGCCGTAGCCCGAATCCTTCAGGCCACCAAACGGCAACTCGGCTGCAGGTGCGGCGGCCTGGTTGATCCAGAGCATGCCCACTTCCAGGCGCTGCGCCAGCAAATGAGCGTTCTTCAGCGACGAAGTGAAGGCATAACCGGCCAGACCAAACGGCAGGCGGTTGGCCTCGGCAATGGCGTCTTCGATTTGGGTGAAGCCACGCACGGCAGCCACGGGGCCAAAGGGCTCTTCGTTCACGATGCGGGCCGACAGGGGCACGTCGTTCAGCACCGTGGGCTGGAAGAAGTTGCCTTCGGTGCCGATGCGCTCGCCACCGGCCAGCACCTTGGCGCCCTGCTGTACCGCATCGGCCAACAAGTCGGCCATGGCGGTAATGCGACGCGGGTTGGCCAGCGGGCCCATCTGCGTGCCGGCTGCGAGGCCATCGCCCACCTTCAGGCCCTGGGCGTATTTGGCGAAAGCGGCCACAAAGTCGGCGCGGATGCTTTCGTGCACCAGATAGCGCGTGGGCGAGATGCAGACCTGGCCTGCGTTGCGGAACTTGGCGCCGCTGCCGATCTTGATGGCGAGTTCGAGGTCGGCGTCTTCGGCCACGATGACYGGSGCGTGGCCGCCCAGCTCCATCGTSACGCGCTTCATGTGCKTGCCSGCCAGCGCGGCCAGCTGCTTGCCCACGGGCGTGGAGCCGGTGAACGTGACCTTGCGGATGATGGGGTGCGGGATCAGGTAGCTGGAGATTTCAGCCGGGTCGCCATAGACCAGGCCCACGGTGCCTGCGGGCACACCTGCGTCAGCAAACGCGCGGATCAGCTCGGCGGGGCTGGCGGGGGTTTCTTCAGGCGCCTTGACCAAGATGGAGCAACCGGCACCCAGCGCGGCGGCCAGCTTGCGCACCACCTGGTTGATGGGGAAGTTCCAGGGCGTGAAGGCCGCCACGGGGCCCACAGGG
>NZ_JBGFFF010000329.1:0-1560 GCF_056175785.1 Acidovorax sp. LjRoot204 | reverse complement strand
GTGATCACCGGGCCGGGCATGGCCGCGACCACGCGCACTTCCACGCCAAAGTCCTTCAGCTTTTTCTCGATGAGCCGGCTGGTCATCTCCAGCGTCTCGGGGGCCACGGTTTCCTGGCGCTGCAGGGGTCCGTCAAGCAGGTCCACCAGCGGCAGCTTGCTGTCCGGCATCTCGGTGAAGAGGGGCTTCTGGCGCTCTTTCACCACACGGGTGCTCTGTGGCACATCCACCAGAATCGGCTCGATGATTTGCACGGGCTCGGGGTGGTGCACCTCGCTTTCGGTGCGCTCCTCCAACACCACCACTTCGCGCTCGCGGGCCGCCTTGCGGCCCACGGCGACGTCCTTGGCCACCTCGCGTTTTGCCAGGCGCGCCTGTACCAGCGCATCAAGGCGCCCTCCGAGAAACTCCGCCACATGGCCCCACGAGAAGCGGAACACCAGAGCCGCCCCCGCCACCGCCAGCACGATCGCCAACAAGCCGGAGCCCGTAAATCCCAGCCACTTCACGCCAGCTGGCCCCACCAGGTACCCCAGCACGCCACCCGCATGCCCAGGCAGGAACGATTCAAACCGGTACAAACGCGACCATTCCAGCGCCGTGCTGGAACACATCAGCACCACCAGTCCACCCCAGAACGTGGCCCGGCGCCCCAGAGGGCTGGCGGCGCCTGCCACCACTTCACCTCCGCGCATCCAGCGCGCAAGCGACGACAGCCAGGCCCGCACGCCAGCCGCCACGCACCACCACACTGAAAACCCCAGCGCAAAGTAGCTGCCATCGGCCAGCCAGGCGCCAAAGCGCCCCGCCCAGTTAGCAACGGAGCGCGCGTCGCGGGCACCCGAGGTGGACCAGGCCGCATCCTGGGCCGAATAGCTGACCAGCGCCAGCAGCCAGAAAACCAGGGCCAGCAAGCCCACCACCAGGGCAATTTCGTGGCCAAAACGGGCGGCGCCCGTGCGGGGCGGCGACTTGGCCGCCGCCGATGCATTCAGGGTATTGAGGGAATAGGTCATAAACGTGCGGGGTGAGCTTACCCCATGCGTTGCGCCGGGCGCACCACCCGGCGCAGGGTCCGCCCCCCGGATTTCAGCCCAGCGCGTTCAGCCGGTCCTTGAGCAGGGTCGCCCCGCTGGGCAGCGCCTCGATGAAGCCGCGCTCCTCCAGGTCTTTCATCACGCGGCTGACCATTTCGCGGGAAGCTCCCACCATCTTGGCCAGGTCCTGGCGGGAGATTTTGTCCTTGATCAGCAGCTGCCCCTGCGCATCGGGCACCGCAAAGTCCAGCAAGGCATGGGCCACACGGCCGTACACATCCAGTAACGCGAGTGACTCAATCTTGCGATCTGCATGGCGCAGCCGCTTGACCAGCCCGCGCATCACCACCAAAGACATGGACGCGTTCTCGGTGAGACAACGCGCAAACTCCGCACGCCCCAGCATCAGCACGTCTGTCTGCACCTCGGCACGCACCGTGGCCGAGTGGGGTTCGTTGTCGATGATGCTCATCTCGCCCAGGTAGTCGCCCTGGGCGAGGGTGGCCAGGATCACCTCACGCCC
>NZ_JBGFFF010000328.1:0-1595 GCF_056175785.1 Acidovorax sp. LjRoot204 | reverse complement strand
CTGGAGGGCAAGCGAGATCAGGCGCTGCTGCTGGCCACGTACAGTAGCGGCCGCCGGCGCAGCGAGGTGGCTCGGATGCAGCTGCAGCATCTGAGGCCTGGACAGATGGATCTCCCGGATGGCCAGGTGATCCTGGGGTACTGGTGGGATCTCTATGAGATGAAAGGAAAGGTGTCCGAGAAGTTGGGCGAGCCCGTACATAGTGTGCCCCTGGTGGGTGCGGCTGCCGAAGCCATGGATGCGTGGCTGGATGCATTGCGCCTGGCGGGCCACAAAGATGGCCCAGTGTGGCGCACGGTCTACAAGCCTCGCCGGCTCAAGTCACATGCCAACCGGCCGCTTCCATCCCAGGTCTTGGGTGCGGCAATCAGGCCTGAGCTGGTTGCCACGATCGTCAAGCAAAGGGCGCTACAGGCATACCTGATCGACCACCCGGAGTTCGGGGCGGACGAGCCGGAGGCTGCGGCCGCGCGCCAGGCCTTCATGGAGCGCATCGGCGCTCACTCACTGCGTTCTGGATTCTCTACCAGTTCCATCAAGGCGGGCGTATCCGCCTTTGACGTCATGAAGATGACGGGGCACACATCGATAAGCAGTTTCCGAATCTATGACCAGAGCGGCAACGCAAAGAATCCAGCTATTGCCGAACTGATGCAATTCCAGCTTTAGCGACGCACGTATTGCGACACTCACCGATCAAATTACGCATTCCACCCAAGAGCTTGCGTAGTTGCGAGCAACCACCAAGGATAGTGACCGATGAAAACCCACTTTAACGGCCCCAATTATCAGCGCGGCGAATCGTTCCTATGGATGTTCATCGGCATCATGCTTCTCCTGCTTATCTGGGGCGCGGTGGACTCGGCGAATAAGTCCAGGGACGCCCAGGATCTGCTCTTGCAGCTCTCGATGCCCGCCATAGATCGCAGCGAGAATCTGGACCCGGCCTTCTACCGCCTGGCAGAGGCTGCGCTCGCRCACGAGTCGGTACAGGCGCCTGTCGGCGCTTGGACGATCCAGCAGGATGACAAGAAGCTCAGCGTGGAGCAGTTGCTGGTCCTCCACCGTGATCACCGCTTCTCTGTCCTGAGCAGGACCACCATCAAGAATAAGGAAAAGGACGGGGCAGTAGGGCGCGTGAGCGACGCTAAGGGGACCTACCAGGTCAAAGGCGCAGTCTTGAATCTGAGTGCGACTACCGGATCACCTGCTTGGAATGGCCCGTACATCATCGAGAGCATGGATCAGACGACCATGGCGCTGAGACACCAGGCAAGCGACGTGATCACCTACCGTGCCGTGACCGCCGCCGAGGTGCCAGCAATGGTGGCTAAGCTGAAAGATGAGCGTAGCGATTCGGAGATCGCGTCGTCCGATGCAGCAGCAAAGTTTGCAGATAAACTCCATCAATCCGGGCCCGCGGCCGAGTGAGGTAACGACGATGACTGTCCCTACTCAACTGGTTGCTCGAATCAAGAAGTCATCCAAATACTTCCATCAGAACGAAGTGGCAAAGGATCTCGGGGAGTTTCCATTTCCGGTATCCATCTTTCCCGATCCGCTTGGATATGTGGTCAGGGGTGGCCCTGGCGGCC
>NZ_JBGFFF010000327.1:0-1609 GCF_056175785.1 Acidovorax sp. LjRoot204 | reverse complement strand
GTCAACGACATCCGCCGACTTGAGAACATGCCGCCGGTGCAAGGCGGMGACACCTACCTGCAGCCGCTCAACATGGTGGATGCGACCAAAGGCGTCTTCGCAGACGCCACCAACCCCCGCACGCGGGCCCAGCTGGAACAAACCAAGCTGGAGATTGAAAGGATGCTRGAGCAATGAAAAGCCATATCCGCACATCGGCGCTGCTGTTCAATCAGCYGCTGCTTGCCACGCCCGACCTGTTGGAGCTGGGCGTACGCTGGGCCAACCAGGTGATGGGCCTGAACATCATCAACGTCCATGCGGGCCCGGTTTCCCGCATGGGCGACGAAGACGGGCCTGCGCCCCGCATGGAGGTGGACGGCGGCCGCCACGGCAGCACGGCCGCAACAGGCGTTGCCGTGGTGCCCGTGCACGGCGTGCTGGTGCCTCGCGCAGCGCACCTCAACGCCTGCGAGACCATGACAAGCTACGAAGGCCTGCGCAGCGAGTTGCGCCAGGCAATCAACGATCCTTTGGTGGAACGCATCGCCCTGGACATTGACAGCAACGGCGGGTCGGTGGCTGGTGCTTTCGAGCTGGCCTCCGACATCCGCGCCATGACGCAGCAAAAGCCCATCACAGCGGTGGTGAACTTCTCTGCCTATAGCGGCGGCTACCTGCTGGCGGCGGCCTGCACCGATGTGGTGGTGAGCCGCACCAGCGGTGTGGGTTCCATCGGCGTCATCGCCTCTCACCTGGACCGGTCGGCCCTCAACGAAAAGCAGGGCGTGAAGGTCACCACCGTGTACGCGGGCGCCCACAAAAACGACCTCACACCGCATGAGCCGCTGTCGGAACAGTCGCTCAAGGTGCTCACCGAGCTGGTGAACGACGGCTATGAAATGTTCGTGTCGGCCATCGCTGACTACCGGGGCATGACGGCCGCCGCTGTGCGCGCCACCGAGGCGGGCCTGTACCGTGGCGAGGCCGCAATCCGTGCAGGCCTGGCCGACCGCCTGCAGGCCCCGCAGGACGCGGTGGATGACATCGCCCGCGCCGTGTCCGACAGCCGCGCCCAACGCCGTGGCGCCCGTGTATCCGTTCGTGCCAGGGCCGCCCTGGTGCAGTCCCAGATCTGACCGCGTTCGCGGCAGTCAACCCCGCCCGCGTCGAGCGGGCTTTTTTTTTGCCCTAAGGAGGCATGCAATGTCCCAAGTGTTGAAACTTCGCAGCGAACGCGCCAAGCTGAATGAAGAGCTGCAGGCGCTTGCCAAGAAAGAGGCCGATGGCGGTAGCCTGAGCGCCGAAGAGCTGAGCCGCTTCGGCCAGCTCGAAACCGAGATTGCCGACCTGTCGGCCAAGATCACCCGCGCCGAGGCCGCAGAGCGCATGCAAGCGGCCACAGCGGTGCCTGTCAATGAGTCCGCGCAGGGCATCGCCAGCCCGCCCGCACACATCTCCGTGACGGACAACGCCCCGCCCGGCGCCAAGATGGCGCAGATGGTGCGCCTGCTGGCGATGTCGCAAGGCAACCAGCAGCAGGCCGCCAGCCTGGCAGCATCGGGCGGCTTCGGCCAGGACGTGGCTATGGCCTTGTCCACCGTCACCCCTGGCGCGGGCGGTGTGCTCG
>NZ_JBGFFF010000326.1:0-1616 GCF_056175785.1 Acidovorax sp. LjRoot204 | reverse complement strand
GGCGAGCCCGGCGAGGGCAAGACCGCCATCGTAGAAGGGCTGGCTCAGCGCATTGTGGCGGGCGAAGTACCCGAGAGCCTCAAGGGCAAGCGCGTGCTCAGCCTCGACATGGCCGCGCTGCTTGCGGGTGCCAAGTTCCGGGGCGAGTTTGAAGAGCGCCTGAAAAGCGTGCTCAACGAACTGGCCAAGGACGAAGGTCAGACCATCGTCTTTATCGACGAGCTGCATACCATGGTGGGCGCGGGCAAGGGCGAGGGCGCGATGGACGCGGGCAACATGCTCAAGCCCGCGCTGGCGCGTGGCGAGCTGCACTGCGTGGGGGCCACCACACTGGACGAATACCGCAAGTACATCGAAAAGGATGCTGCACTGGAGCGGCGCTTCCAGAAGATCCTGGTCGGCGAGCCCACCGTGGAGGCGACCATTGCCATCCTCCGCGGCTTGCAGGAGAAATATGAGGTCCACCACGGCGTGGACATTACCGACCCGGCGATCGTCGCTGCGGCCGAGCTGAGCAATCGCTACATCACSGACCGCTTCYTGCCYGACAAGGCSATCGACYTGATCGAYGAGGCCGCGKCCAAGATCAAGATCGAGATGGACTCCAAGCCTGAGGTGATGGATAAGCTCGACCGCCGCCTGATTCAGCTGCAGATCGAGCGCGAAGCGGTGCGCCGCGAGAAGGACGAGTCCTCACAAAAGCGCTTTGCGCTCATCGAGGAGGAGATCACCAAGCTGCAAAAGGAAATCGCCGACTACGACGAGATCTGGCAGTCTGAAAAGGCCCAGGCGCAAGGTAGCGCTCATGTGCGCGAGGCCATCGACAAGCTCAAGTTTCAGATCGAGGAATTCACTCGCAAAGGTGACTTCAACAAGGTGGCCGAGCTGCAATACGGCAAGCTGCCTGAGCTGGAAATGCAGTTGAAGGAAGCCCAGGCGCAAGAAGCTGGCAAGGACGGCGCGCCCGCCACGCGCCGCCTGCTGCGCACGCAGGTGGGCGCCGAGGAAATCGCTGAAGTGGTGAGCCGCGCCACGGGCATTCCCGTGGCCAAGATGATGCAGGGCGAGAAGGACAAGCTCCTGCAGATGGAGTCCAAGCTGCACGAGCGTGTTGTGGGCCAGCAAGAGGCGATTGCCGCAGTGGCCAATGCGATTCGCCGTTCGCGCTCAGGGCTGAGTGACCCCAATCGGCCCACTGGATCGTTCCTGTTCCTCGGCCCCACGGGCGTGGGCAAGACCGAGCTGTGCAAGGCGCTCGCGGGCTTCCTGTTTGACAGCGAAGACCACCTGATCCGCGTCGATATGAGCGAGTTCATGGAGAAACACTCGGTGGCCCGTCTGATCGGTGCGCCGCCCGGCTACGTGGGCTACGAGGAGGGAGGCTACCTGACCGAGGCCGTGCGCCGCAAGCCCTACAGCGTGCTACTGCTCGACGAGGTGGAGAAGGCCCACCCGGACGTCTTCAACGTGTTGCTGCAGGTGCTGGACGACGGCCGCCTGACCGACGGCCAGGGCCGCACCGTGGACTTCAAGAACACGGTGATCGTGATGACGAGCAACATCGGCTCGCATCTGATCCAGGCCATGGTGGGGCAGGATTCGGAAGACATCAAGGA
>NZ_JBGFFF010000325.1:0-1655 GCF_056175785.1 Acidovorax sp. LjRoot204 | reverse complement strand
TGGTCGTCCAGGAATGTGCCATGCGTGAAAGCTGGAGGTATTGCAAAAGCGAGGGGTCTCCTTTTGAGAGTCAACAATGGCAGAGCATGAAACAAAACAAGCCATTGCGCGACCTGGCTCTAAGTACTTCCGAATTGCAGGCTCGTGGTCCCTGAAAAAGTCTCCAGTTAACTGCTCAAGATACCGTCGCCCAGATTCATGACTCGATACTTGCATGATGTGATTTGTTGGGTAGAGATCATCGATGTTTAAAGCAACGATGCCCAAATTTGCATGCTTTTCTATCTGAGAAATAGCCCGCTTGATAACTGAGTAAGCATTTTTCTGTGAGTAGATTTTCTTGCAAGCTACTCCCATGGTGTGATTTTCGAAAGGAAACGAAATATCGGGTTCTAAAAGGTCTGCTGCAAAACCAGACCTTCTCAGCAATGAAAGCATTTCGAGTTCCCAAAGGGTATCTTTAGCTTTCGACTGTGTCTGTTGTGGACTAAGCAGATTCAAAGATCCATCGAGAAGTGCACGGAGGTGAAAGGCTGCTTTCGGATCTGTCTCAAGTTCTAGCAGCGCTGGCGCTATGCGTTCAAGAAGCATGCACTGGAAAAAAGCCAAAATGTCAAAATTCTGTTGGCGATTTTTAGCAGCATTCACCATGGATGACAGGCTCTCGCTTCGATCAACCGAAAGCCCATGCTTCGCAAAAAGAGTCTCCACAGCAACCGCCGTTGGATGCAGGGCGTCGATATCAGTGCTCTCAAATTTCGTGTTTAGAGTGGAATGGCCCAATAATTTACCGTCCTGTTGAGAGTAGTAATTGAAGCGCTCTAAGGATGTAACCATATTAATTGCCCTCAATAAACATGCTTTAGTTAACGGTAATGTTAACTAAGACTACTATGGTTAGGCTTGGTGACACGATAGATCGCACGCTTTACGCTGGATGTGTGCACGTTGAAGTGGTCAGCAAGGGCCTGCATGGTGTAGTTGCCTGAGAGGTACATGCGCACCAACTTCGCTTCGGTTTTCTCGGGCATGGAGCGTGCCCGTCCGAACTTCTGACCCCTTGCCCTTGCGGCCTCAAATCCTGCGGCGCAACGCTCGCGGATCATGGCTCTTTCGAACTCTGCGAAGGCGCCCAGCATGTGGAAGAACATGCGGCCTGCGGGCGAGCTTGTGTCTATTGATTCCGTGAGGCTGCGGAACGCGACACCGGCATGTTCCAAGGACTCGCACAGTCGCAGCAGATCGCGCAGGCTGCGGGATAGGCGGTCCAGCTTGTAAACCACCAGCACATCACCTGGGCGAAGCTTTGCAAGGAGGGCTAGCAGCTCAGGGCGCCGCGCTACGCCGCTGCGCTTTTCCTGCACAACGTGTTTGATTCCTGCGCGTTTGAATGCCGCCAGTTGGACTGCGGTGTTTTGCTCTGTTGTCGAGACGCGGGCGTAACCGTAGATCGTCAAAACGTGAATCAGTTAGCTGTAATTTTGATAGCACGAATGTATCAAACGGTGCGCGCTATCGAGGGCTTCAACTGGCTTGTGCAACTGCGTTGCATGGGGCGCTCGCCGCGCGGCGTCCGTTGCCCGTGAAAGGTAGCGCCCAGCACCATTCCCCAGATTTCTTCGCCTCTTCGGCCAACGCTAAGCCAGGACCGCGCC
>NZ_JBGFFF010000324.1:0-1664 GCF_056175785.1 Acidovorax sp. LjRoot204 | reverse complement strand
CACGAAACGAGATCCTTCTTCGTTGGTCCAGAAGGCGACTTCGATGGGGGCTTCGGTTTCGATGCCGTGGTCGTTCAGGGTGCGCACGACTTCGATGCCGGCCAGCACGCCGTAGTTGCCGTCGAACTTGCCGCCGGTGGGCTGGGTGTCGATGTGGCTGCCGGTCATGATGGGTGGCAGGTTGTTGTTGCGGCCGGGGCGGCGCATGAAGCCGTTGCCGATCTTGTCGATGGTGACGGTCATGCCTGCCTCGCGCGCCCAGCGGGTCACCAAGTCACGGCCCTGCTTGTCCAGGTCGGTGAGGGTCAGGCGGCACACGCCGCCCTTGGGGGTGGCGCCGATCTGCGCCAGTTCCATGAGCGAAGCCCACAGGCGATCGCCGTTGATGCGCAGGGTCTCGATGTCGGGTTTGACTTTGGTGTCCATAGAAGCTCCAGAGATATAGCTCAGTCAGGGATATGTGAGCACGTCGCCCAACGGGTAGACGGGCTGGCGCAGGTTTTCGAACGGGAACAGCTGGTAGTCCGAGCTGGTCACGCCGGGGCTATCGCACTCCACCAATCCAGCAGAGAGCGGCWCGAASACCGGYCGGCAGTACATGCGCGACTTGAGCAGCAGGTAACGATATGCCGTGGGGTTCAGGCCCACACAAGAAAAAACGCCCAGATCCCACGGTTCGTGCGGCTGCTCCACCACCACGATCTGCGTGCCGCCGGCATCCAGCCAGACGGCACGTCCCATGGAGCAGCGCTGGCCGGTGTATATCGGGCCCGTCACGGTGTAGCTGCCGTCGCTGATGGCACGCACTGTGCCCTGCACCAGCACGGGCTCTTTGACAATGCCCAGCCGAGCCAGCGGCACCTTGTTGCCCAGGCGCACCGACACCTGCGCGCCCACACCGGCCGCCACGAGCTGCTCAACGGCCTCCGGATCAGACAGCGGCCCCGTGGCGATACCAGTCAGGCCATGCTGCCAGGCGGCCTGCAGCACGTCCATGGTGTCGCAGSTKCCKCCSGACATGCAGTTGTCGCTGTGATCCAGCAGCAGCACGGGCTTGCCCGCTCCTTCGGCCATGCGCTGCGCCCGAACGAAGGCTTCGGCCAAGGGCTCGCTAGCATATACGTAGCCTTCACGTTCCGCCCAGATCTGGGCAGCCACGCGGTCCAGCGCAGCGGCGCACAGCGCTTCACCCTCGGCAGTGCATTCCGCCGTGGCCACTACGCTCACGCATGGTGCGGCGATGTCGGCCAAGGAGAAGCCTGCAAAGATGGTCATGGCCGGCACACCCTCCCCTTCAGCCTGCCGCGCCGATGACACGGCGGCGGCCATAGCGCCACCCAAGGTCGTGCTGCGCAGGGTGTGACTGAGCAGGGGCAACTGTCGCCAGCGCACGGCATAGCGCGTGCCTTGCTGCAACATCTGCAATACGAGACGTGCCGCGTGCTCGCCCGTTTCGTACATGTCCACATGCGGGTAGGTCTTGAACCCGACCATCACATCGGCGTTATCGACCATCTTCTGCGTGATGTTGCCGTGCAGGTCCAGTGCTACACCCAAAGGTACGCCAGGCGCAGCCGCCCTCACCCGGGCAAGCAGGTCTCCTTCCCCGTCCGGTGTGTTCTGCGCCACCATCGCGCCATGCAAATCGAGCAGGATAGCAGGAT
>NZ_JBGFFF010000323.1:0-1667 GCF_056175785.1 Acidovorax sp. LjRoot204 | reverse complement strand
GTTGTGCCCCCGGTTGTGCGCGTGATGCCCTAGCCGGGTCGGGCTGCGCCCGACGGATTGATCCTAGTTTGAACTGGCCCCATGGAGGGCCAGCATTGATTTTTATGACTGAAACCACTGCCACCAGCACGGGCCGCATACGCACCCGTTTTGCACCGTCGCCCACCGGCTTCATCCACCTGGGCAATATCCGCTCGGCGCTGTATCCCTGGGCGTTTGCCCGTGCCACGGGGGGGGATTTCATTTTGCGCATCGAAGACACCGACCTAGAGCGCTCCAGCCAGGCGGCGGTGGACGTCATCATCGAGGGCATGGCCTGGTTGGGTCTGAACCACGACGAAGGCCCGTTCTATCAGATGCAGCGCATGGATCGTTACAAGGCGGTCCTTGCAGAGTTGCAGGTCGCCGGTCACGTGTATCCCTGCTACATGAGCGTGGCTGAGCTGGATGCCCTGCGCGAGCGGCAGATGGCTGCCAAGGAGAAGCCTCGCTACGACGGCACATGGCGTCCTGAAGCTGGCAAGACCTTGCCAGCCATTCCTGAAGGCGTGCAGCCGGTGCTGCGCTTCAAGAACCCACAGGGCGGCGTTGTGGCCTGGGACGACAAGGTCAAGGGCCGCATTGAGATCAGCAATGATGAGCTGGATGACCTGGTCATCGCACGGCCCGATGGCACGCCCACCTATAACTTTTGCGTGGTGGTGGACGATATCGACATGGCGATCACGCACGTGATCCGAGGCGATGACCATGTGAACAACACGCCGCGTCAGATCAACATCTTCCGCGCCCTGGGCAAGGAACCCCCGGTGTATGCCCACCTGCCCACTGTGCTCAACGAGCAGGGCGAGAAGATGAGCAAGCGCAACGGCGCCAAGCCCGTGACGCAATACCGCGATGAAGGCTATCTGCCCGATGCCATGGTGAACTATCTGGCGCGTCTGGGCTGGAGTCACGGCGACGATGAGATCTTCAGCCGCGAGCAGTTTCTGAGGTGGTTCAACCTCGACCATCTGGGCCGCAGCGCGGCGCAGTTCGATGAGGCCAAGCTACGCTGGGTGAATGCCCAGCACCTGAAAGCCATGGCTGACGACGCTTTGGCCGCGCTGGTTGCTCCGCAATTGCAGGCGCGTGGTGTTTCGGCTGAGGCGCTGGCCGATGGGCGCCTGCCCCGGATCTGTGCGCTGTTCAAAGACCGGTGCGACACCACCGTCGTGCTTGCCAACTGGGCGCAGGTGTTCTATGGCGACGTGGCTCCGGTGGATGCAGAGCGCGCTCAGCATGTCACCAATGCCATTGCGCCCGCTCTGGACGCACTGGCTGAAGCGCTGTCCGCCTGCGAGTGGGACAAGGCGTCCATCAGTGCTGCGTTCAAGCAGGTGCTGACGGCTCAGGGTCTGAAGATGCCCCAGCTGGCGATGCCTGCGCGTGTCCTGACGGTCGGAACTGCCCACACACCATCGGTCGATGCTGTGCTGGAACTGGTCGGACGTGAAAAAGTTATAGCGCGTTTGCGAAACCGCTAAAAATCTGTCTATAATTCAAGGCTCAGGTGATGACAACAAATACAAAGTGTTTGAAGTCATTCAGTGGGGGTATAGCTCAGCTGGGAGAGCGCTTGCATGGCATGCAAGAGGTCATCGGTTCGATCCCGTTTACCTCCACCA
>NZ_JBGFFF010000322.1:0-1693 GCF_056175785.1 Acidovorax sp. LjRoot204 | reverse complement strand
GGGCAGGGTGAAGACAGGCTTCTCACCCAGCATCGGAGTGAGGTCGCGCTCCAGCTTCTCGTGCAGTGCCTGCAGGATGTACTGGTGGATCGAGCGAGCGCCCGGCACGTTGTCGACAGCCCAACGCGTGGTGACCTGCTCCATTTCCGTGAGGCGGAGCTGGTGCTGCGAACTGCGGATCTTGTTGTCCTTGCCCTCCCAAGGGAGGCGCACGTCATCGACGCTTGCTTCTTCCACGGGCGGGGCAGGGGAGGCAGATGGCGCGTCGGAGATCGTGCTGCGAGCAGCGCCCTTGATGAAGGACTCCGCGCCAGGCGGCAGATCGTCGGGCGCACCGCGCAGGGCAGGTGAGGGCTTAGCCATTGGGGAATACCTCCGCGTACAGTTGGAACATTTCTTCCTTGGCCTTCGGGTCGTCCCATTCGATAATCCCCTTGCCGGCAGTGGCAGCGGACTTGAACGAACGACGCTCCTTGAGTTCGGTGTTCATGATGTTGGACAGGTTCGGATAGCTCCTGGCCAGCTCGACCGCTTCTTCGCTATCTCGCGAGCGGTGGTTCGTTGGGGCTCGATTGATCAAGGTCCGCACATCCAACGGTCGCTTGCCCCCCCCCACCCGGATGTCGTTCACATCTTTGATCAGCTTGTCGACTTTCTTCAGCGTCCACATGTCGAAGGATGAGGGCTGGACAGGCACGATCATGATGTCAGCCACGATCATTGCCGACCGCAGCTCGCCCGAGTCGCGGCCACCCGCATCGACTACCAGGTAGTCGTATCGCTTTCGCAAGCTCTGCAGCTCGCCCGCCACTCCATCGCCTTGCTTTTGCATCGAGTCGATACGCGGCTCGACCTGGCTCACTTCGCGGAAGTATAGAAACGTGGTTGAGGTGGGCTGGATATCCGTATCGACCAGCAGCACGTCCTTCCCAGCACGCTTGAGGCAGATCGCGAGGTTCACTGCCAACGTGGTCTTACCGGTGCCACCTTTTTCGCCGCCCACCAGAATGATGCGTGGCTCCACGTATTCCGTGGCCTCGATAGGCGAGGGCTCCTGGTGCTCCATAGATTGCTCCTTTAAGTAACAGCACATGGTGTTGGGTAACATCACATCATTCGATGTCACATGCTGTCAAGTGCTGTTACTTGCTGTTACTTCGTAGCCGTAATGCCCCAGCTTATGGGAGCGCATCGGCCTAAGCCCCTGTTTCGGTGGCGAAATAAGGGCGCATACTCGGTTGGTAGAGGCTAGAACCCCTTCATGTAGTGGTCGGAACTGGGCTTGGCCCCAATTTTTGGGGCAGTTAGCGGATTCTCATCCCAAATTTGGGGGCATTACGCCCCATTTATGGGGGCATTAGAGGCCGATCCCGTCCCACAAATTGGGGCAGGTCATCCCAAATTCTGGGGCAAGTGATGCGTGTTTCCCCTTTTGTAACAAGGACTTGCGGGGCCCGTAACGCTTTTAAACTCTTGTATCTATAACTAAACAGCAAACAGGCTCCCTCGACGCGAAAGGTCTACCGAGTTGCCAAGCCCTCTGTTTGTCTGTTTTCATTTCTTTCACTTTCGTTAGAGCAAAACCCCGAGACCGACATGACTCAGCAGATGCGGCGAGGACTCGCAAAGCTCAGGGATCACGATCGGTACTCGCGTCGCCAGGCCGTGGCCAACGACGCGCAGCAGGGTGAAT
>NZ_JBGFFF010000321.1:0-1700 GCF_056175785.1 Acidovorax sp. LjRoot204 | reverse complement strand
GTGAGCCGCTTCGGGGGTGGTCAATTGACCGCGATGGCGTCGATGTTGATGTTGCCGTCAGGCATCACGAACACACCCGACAAGCGCTTGGCATGCGCCGACAGGTTCTGCTCCGTGACCATCGGCACGCGCGGCAGGTCCTTGCGGATCTCTTCCTGCGCGGTCTTGTAGAGCGCGGTGCGTTCCTTTTCGTCGACCGTCACCAGCGCCTTGGCCAGCGCGTTGTCGACCACCTCGCTCTTGTAGAACGACATGTTGTTGAGCTTGGGTGCCCAGGCTTCCGAGGCGAACAGCGGGCGCAGGCCCCAGTCGGCTTCACCGGTCGACGACGACCAGCCCGTGTAGTACATGCGGACCTTGGCCGTCTTCGGATCGGGCCATGCATCCACCTGTTCGGTGCGCTGGCCCACTTCGAGCGCCTGCACCTGCAGCTTGATGCCGATCTGCGCGAGCTGCTGCTGCACGAACTGGATGGTCTTCTGGCTGGTCGTGTTGTTGTAGGCGCTCCACAGCACCGACTCGAAGCCATCGGGGTAGCCGGCTTCCTTCATCAGCTCCTTGGCCTTCTTCAGGTCGTAGGGAATGGGCGCCATCTTCTCGGCGTACTTCACGCCCTGCGGCACGATGCCCTGCGCGGGGAAGGCGTAGCCGCCGAACGCGACCTTGGCCAGCGCCTCCTTGTTGATGGCGTAGCCGATGGCTTCGCGCACCTTCGGGTTGTCGTAGGGCTTCTGCAGCATGTTGAATGCCAGGAAGCGCGTGATGATCGACGGCGTGGCCACCACTTCGAGCTTCTCGCTCTTCTTCAGCAGGTCGGCCTGCTCGTAGGGAATGGGATAGGCGAAGTCGGCTTCGCCGGTCTGCAGCATGGCGGCGCGCGTGTTGTTCTCGAGCACCGGCTTCCACGAGACCGTGTCGATCTTCGGATAGCCCTTCTTCCAGTAGCCGTCGAACTTCTTGGCCTTGACGGCTTCGGTCTGCTTCCACTCGACGAATTCGAAGGGGCCGGTGCCCACGGGGTGGAAGGCGATGTCCTTGTTGCCCCATTTCTTGAGCGCGGTGGGCGAGATCATCGCGGCCGAGGCATGGGCCAGCGAATTGATGAAGGGACCGAAGGGCTCCTTCAGCGTGATGCGCACGGTGGTGGGGTTGAGCGCCTCGACTTTGCCCACGCGGTTGAACTGGTTGTAGCGCAGCAGCTTGTTGTCCTGGTTGAGCACGCGGTCGAGCACGAACTTCACGGCCTCTGCGTTGAAGTCGGTGCCGTCGTGGAACTTGACGCCGGTGCGCAGCTTGATGGTGTAGACCAGGCCGTCCTTCGACACGTCGTAGCTCTCGGCCAGCACGTTCTGCACCTTCAGGTCCTTGTCGAACTGGAACAGGCCTTCATAGAAGGTCTTGGTCACAGCCGTGGTGATGGTGGTGTTGGTGTTGTACGGGTCCAGCGTTTCGGGCTGGTAGCCGATCGACAGCACCACGTCTTTCGCGGCCAGCGCCGTGCCCGATGCAGCCAGTGCGGCCAGGCCCAGCAGTGCCGATGCCCATCGCAGGGAGGAAGAAGATTGCTTCATGGAAAGAAACTCCAGTCGGTTCGAGAAAAAAAGCAGGAGGGCCTGCGGGTTGAAAAAAATCTGCCGGTCGCTCAGAAGGCGCCGCCGATGGCATGCCGTGCCACGAAGTGGCCGGGCGCCACCTGCACC
>NZ_JBGFFF010000320.1:0-1721 GCF_056175785.1 Acidovorax sp. LjRoot204 | reverse complement strand
AGTACCCGCTGGGCCGCCTCTGGCGCGATGCCAAGCTGTACGAGATTGGTGCCGGCACCAGCGAGATCCGCCGCATGCTGATTGGCCGCGAGCTGTTTGCCGAAACCTGCTGACCTGCGACAACTGATCGACCAACCCTCACACACCAAGGACCCCATGCCTTCCTCCATCGACGACCTGTTTGTTCACAACCGCGMCTGGGCGGCCCAGATGGAGCGCGAGCGGCCCGGCTTTTTCACCAGTCTGCTGGCGCAGCAGAAGCCCAAGTACATGTGGATCGGCTGCTCCGACAGCCGGGTGCCCGCCAACCAGATCACCGGGCTGGAGCCTGGTGAGGTCTTCGTGCACCGCAATGTGGCGAACGTGGTGGTGCCGACCGATCTCAACTGCCTGTCTACCATCCAATACGCGGTGGACCAGCTGCGCATCGAGCACCTGATGGTGGTGGGCCACTACGGTTGCGGCGGTGTGCTGGCCGCGCTGGAGGGTACGCGCGTGGGCTTGGCCGACAACTGGATTCGCCATGTGCAGGACGTGCGTGACCGCCACCGCGACCTGATCGCCGCCACCGCGCCTGAGTGGCGCCACGACGTGCTGTGCGAGCTCAATGCCATCGAGCAGGTGGTGAACATTGCACAGACCACCGTGATGCTGGACGCCTGGGGCCGGGGCCAGAAGGTTACGCTGCATGGCTGGTGCTACGGCCTCAAGGATGGGCTGATCAACAACCTGCACATGTCCGTGGACAGCACCGAAGGTCTGGAATCGCTGTACAAGGCGGCAATTGCCGGGGTGGCCGCAACCCGGCGGCAGTAGGCCTGCCGCCGCCCTGTGTCTGCCGAGCGACGGTTGCGCTGACGAAGAAGCCAATAGGCCCGCCACCATGTTCCCGCAACGCCTTGATGCGCCCCAGGCCTACGGCATTGCCAAGGCCATGATGGACGGCTTCAACCGGCATTACCGGTTGTTCCGCACCGAGTCCGCGCGCGCCAAACACCGTTTTGAAACCGCTGACTGGCACGGCCAGCAGCGGGCACAGCGCGAGCGCATCGAGTTCTACGACCTGCGTGTGAAGGAATGTGTGCGCCGCTTGGAAAAAGAGTTCGAGGCCGGCGCGCAGCCGATGGATGTGTGGCACCAGGTCAAGCTGCACTACATCGGGCTGCTGGTGAACCACCACCAGCCCGAGCTGGCCGAAACCTTCTTCAACTCGGTCACCACCAAGATCCTGCACCGCACGCATTTCCACAACGACTTCATCTTTGTGCGGCCTGCGGTCAGCACCGAATACATCGAGAACGACGAGCCTGCCGCGCGGCCCACCTACCGCGCCTATTACCCCACGCGCGATACGCTGGGCGACACCTTCCAGGCCATCGTCGAGAACTTCCAGCTTCAGCGCGAATTTGCCGACCTGCCACGTGACACCGCTTGTGTGGTGGGCGCCATGCGCAGCCGGCTCGACAAGGTGAGGCTGCGCACCAACTTCCAGATCCAGGTGCTCACCAGCCTGTTCTTTCGCAACAAGGGCGCGTATGTGGTGGGCAAGATCATCAATGGCTTCAACGAGGTGCCGTTTGCGCTACCCATCCTGCACGACGACAGCGGCAAGCTGACCATCGACGCCGCGCTGTTCGGCGAAGACGACATGCAGATGCTGTTCAGCTTTGCCCGCGCCTACTTCATGGTGGACATGGAGATCCCCAGCGCCTACGTGCAGT
>NZ_JBGFFF010000319.1:0-1734 GCF_056175785.1 Acidovorax sp. LjRoot204 | reverse complement strand
GGCCTACATGCGCCATGTGCAGGACAACGCCGAAGAGTCCGTGCGCCGTGTGATCACACGGCTTAAGGATGGTGCGTTCACGCTGCCKCTGGACAACGGCGCGCAGATCMGCGTGGCCGTGAAGGTGGATGCCACTAACCGCAGTGCCACCATTGATTTCACCGGCACCAGCCCGCAGCAGACCAACAATTTCAATGCGCCCACGGCGGTGTGTATGGCGGCGGTGCTGTATGTGTTCCGCACGCTGGTGGATGACGACATTCCGCTGAACGCGGGGTGCCTCAAGCCGCTCAACGTCATCATCCCGCCCGGCAGCATGCTCAACCCCAACCCACCAGCGTCAGTGGTGGCGGGCAACGTGGAGACCTCCACCTGCATCACCAACGCGCTGTATGGCGCGCTGGGCCTGATGGCRGCGGGGCAGTGCACCATGAACAACTTCACCTTTGGCAGCACGCGCTACCAGTACTACGAGACCATCTCGGGCGGCAGCGGCGCGGGCGGTGTGTGGGATGCCAACGGGCAGCTGGTGGGCGGGTTTGGTGGCACCAGCGTCGTGCAGTGCCACATGACCAACTCGCGCCTGACGGACCCCGAGGTGCTGGAGTTCCGCTTTCCGGTGCGGCTGGAGGGCTACGAGATCCGCAAGGGATCGGGCGGCGCCGGGCAGTGGAAAGGCGGCGACGGGGGCGTGCGCCGTGTGCGCTTTCTGGAGCCCATGACGGCCAGCATCTTGTCGAACGGGCGCCACCATGGCGCGTTTGGCATGGCGGGCGGCCAGCCGGGTGCCGTGGGTATCAACAAGGTGGTGCGCAGCGATGGCCGGGTGGAGCTGCTGGACCACATCGGCCAGGCAGAGATGCTGCCGGGCGATGTGTTCGAGATTCACACCCCCGGCGGCGGCGGGTTTGGTGTGTCGGGGGCGAAGTAAGAGCCAAAAATGCCGCAAGCGCATGTTTTATATGCGCCTGCAGCTATCAAATCAGGAGTTTTTGATCAGGCGTCTTTGACTTCCGTGTTCACACCCACTTTGGGTTGGCTCAGGCTGGGCGGCACGTCGCGCCCGGCCTGCCGTGCGCGGAACAGCGCCGCGCGCATGAGAAAGATCGACATCACCGGCACCGTGATCGCCACGAACACGGCGATCAGCAGCGCATGCAGCGCCAGGCTGCGGTCGGCCACCGAGAAGTACAGCACGGTGCCGTGCATGATCAGCCAACAGCCCAGCGTGGCAATGATGGAGGGCGCGTGCACCCGTTCAAAAAAAGTGGGTAACCGCAGCAGCCCGATGGAGCCCAGCAGGGCCAGCGCGGCACCGGCCAGCACCAGCACGGCCACGATGATTTCCAGCCACAGCGGAAGAACAGCGGTGGCGGTGGTGGCGGCTTCGGTCATTCGATCACCTCGCCGCGCAGCAAAAACTTGGCCATGGCCATGGAGCCGACAAAGCTGAACAGCGCCAGCAGCAATGCGGCCTCAAAGTAGTTCTTGCTGCCGTAGAGCAGGCCCAGCACGAGCATCACCAGCATGCCGCTCAAGTACATGCAGTCCAGCGCCAGCACGCGGTCTTGCGCGGAAGGGCCCTTGAGCAGTCGGATCAACGCGCAGCCCATGGCCAGCGCGAGCATGAGCAGGGCGGCCGGCAGGGCCCAGTCCAGCACGGGGGTCATTCAAAAATCTCCATCAAGGGGGCCTCGTAGCGCTACTTCACCTCAGCGATCACCGCGGCGGGGT
>NZ_JBGFFF010000318.1:0-1762 GCF_056175785.1 Acidovorax sp. LjRoot204 | reverse complement strand
CGTTGTGGATCACGTACTTTTGCAGGATGGTCCAGTCGGCGCGCTCAACCAGGGTGCTGAAACGGGTACCGATTTCGTTCTGGCCGGCGCCCGCCACTTCGTGGTGGAACACTTCGACCGGAATGCCCAGGGATTCGAGGATCAGGGACATCTCGGCGCGCATGTCTTGCGTGCTGTCGACGGGAGGCACGGGAAAATAGCCGCCCTTGACGGTGGGGCGGTGGCCACGGTTGCCGCCTTCGAGCTTGGCGCCCGTGTTCCAGGGGGCCTCGTACTCTTCGATTTCGTAGAACGTGTTGTTGGGTTCGGTGCTCCAGCGCACGCCGTCGAAGATGAAGAATTCTGGCTCGGGACCGAAGTAGGCCGTGTCGCCCAGGCCGGAGGCCTTCAGGTAGGCTTCAGCGCGCTTGGCAATGGATCGGGGATCGCGSTCGTAGGCCTTGCCGTCGGTGGGSTCGATCACGTCGCAGGTCAGGATCAGCGTCGTTTCTTCAAAGAACGGATCGATGTTGGCCGTGCTCGGGTCGGGGATCAGCTGCATGTCGGAGGCTTCAATGCCCTTCCAACCGGCGATCGACGAGCCGTCAAAGGCATGGCCCGAAGTGAACTTGTCTTCGTCGAAGTGAGAGACGGGCACCGTGGTGTGCTGTTGTTTGCCACGGGTATCGGTGAAACGGAAGTCAACGAACTTGACTTCGTTCTCCTTCACCATCTTCATCACGTCTGCAACGGTCTTGGCCATCAGGTTCTCCTGGATAAAGCGCTTGTTGAAAAAAGAGTTTGCCGAAATAAAAGCAGTTTGCGTGCCAGCCGAGTGCAGCACCGCACTATGAAGGAGCGCTACCCGCGGCAGGTCGGCATGGCACGCGCCAAAAAGCACCAATGCGGTGCAATCCATCTACCAAATCTGAGTCTCACAGGTTGCGCACCAATTCAGGGCCGCAATTTGCACCAAATTCGTGCAATCCTGTTTTCAAAGCCTGCCATGCAGCAGGCACCGAGGACGCGGGCCCTTTGACACCCAGTTCGATATGCCGCCCGTATTGTGGATGATCTACGCTGGGCAAACTGAACACCCGCACATCCGGGTGCGATTTTTCAATCTGCTCCATGAGGGGCGTCAAGGCTGCCTCCATCGCACCATAAACCACCACCGACTGCTCGGTCTGCGGTGCCCGGTTGAAATGGGCTGCGTAGTGCTGCTCCAGCACCCACTCGATCATGGGCCAGGCCATCACAGGAAAACCTGGAACGAAGTGCACGGCACCACCTCCTGGCCCGTCGCAACTGAAGCCGGGAATCTTGTTGTAGGGATTGGGAATGATGCGCGCGCCCACCGGGAACATGCCCATGTTGAGGCGGTGCACATTGTCGGACCGGTCGGGCTCATAGGGCACGCCCTGCTCGCGCGCCACATCCTGCATGCGTTCGCGGATCAGCGTCTCGGCTTCTGGGTGCAGGGCCAGATCCCGGCCCAGGGCACGTCCAGCACATTGCCGCGTGTGGTCGTCTGGGGTTGCGCCAATGCCGCCACACGAGAACACCACATCGGCCGACGCGAACGCCCGCTGCAAAGTGGCCGTGATGCGGTCCGGGCTGTCGCCCACATAGTCGGCGTAGGCCAGCGACAGGCCCCGCGCCGATAGCAGCTCGATCACCTTGGGCATATGCTTGTCGGCCCGTTTGCCCGACAGTATCTCGTCACCGACGATGATGAGACCAAAGGTGGGGGTCATGGTGGATTGTCTCCAGGGTTCGGATT
>NZ_JBGFFF010000317.1:0-1769 GCF_056175785.1 Acidovorax sp. LjRoot204 | reverse complement strand
CTCCATGGCGGCGGCAATGGCCGCCTTGCGTGCCTCCATGCCCTCGGCGGCCACCGCAGCGGCGGCTGGGCTGTGGGTGGCGGCCGATGTCGAATCGGCCTGCGCTCCGGAGCCTTCGTCCTCTACATCCTCCAGCGGCACCCGCTGACGGTGTTGCTGATACCGCTGTTTGGCTTGGAGCGCGAGCGCATCAGACCACGCAGCCCATCCGGTGGCCATGCCGCTGGCGCTGTCGAGCTGGATGCAATCTACCGGGCAGACMGGRATGCASAGCTCGCASCCTGTGCAGTRMGCYTCGATSACGGTGTGCATKYKCTTGTTGRWGCCCACRATGGCATCGGTGGGGCAGGCCTTGATGCACAAGGTGCAGCCAATGCACCACGCCTCGTCGATGAAGGCCACGCGGCGCGGTGCCTCCACCCCATGGTCGGCGCTCAAGGGCGCCACGGCATGGCCCGTGATGGCGGCCAAGCGGGCCACGCCCTCAGCACCGCCCGGAGGGCACTGGGTGATGGCCGCCTCCCCCTGGGCGATGGCCTGCGCATAGCTGGCGCAGTCTGGATAGCCGCAGCGCGTGCACTGCGTCTGGGGCAGGGCGGCATCAATCCGCGCTGCCAAGTCGGTGAGGGCAGCGTGGGATGGGGTCGTGCTGGCGGAGGCGGGGTGGCTCAAGCCTTGCGCGCCTTGCTCTTGCTGCCGCTGCGGGTGGACGGCGCTGCAGTGGCGCTGGTCTGAGTCGTGGCCAGATCAGCGGTGGGCGCCTGCGCTGCACCTGTGGGCGCCGCGGCGGGCTGCACCCAGCGGGTGGCCACAGCGGTGGCCGCCACGGGCTTGGTCGCAGCGCGGACTGGAGCAGGCTTGGCTGCTGCCGTAGGCGCCTTGGTCGCCTTGATCACCTTGGTGGCGGCGGGTTTGGCTGCCGGTGCGGGCTTGCTGGCAACCTTGGYAGGGGCCGGTGCAGGGCTGGCGAGCCTGGGGGCCGGTGTGGACGTTGCGGCCACAGTGGCGGGCTTGGCAGGCAACTCGTGTTCCAGGATGAATGCGCGCACCTTGGGGTACACGATGTCGCGCCAGCGGYGGCCGCTGAAGATACCGTAGTGGCCTGCGCCCTTGGCTTCCAGGTGGCGCTGCTCCTTGCGCACGATGCCGCTGCACAGGTCGTGGGCCGCTTCGGTCTGGCCCGAGCCAGAGATGTCGTCCAGCTCGCCTTCCACCGTGAAGAGCGCTGTTGTCTTGATGTCTTGCGGACGTACGCGTTCGAGCTTGCCAGCGGGTGAGCGCACATCCCAGGTGCCGTTCACCAGCTTGTAATCCTGGAACACGGTCTGGATGGTTTCGAGGTAGTAGTCCGCATCCATGTCCAGCACGGCGTTGTACTCGTCGTAGAACTTGCGGTGCGCCTCGGCACTTGCGTCGTCGCCCTTGATCAGGTCCTTGAAGTAATCGTAGTGGCTGGTCGCATGGCGGTCCGGGTTCATGGCCACAAAACCGGTGTACTGCAAAAACCCCGGGTACACGCGGCGGCCCGCGCCCGGGAATTTTTCCGGCACGCGGTAGATCACGTTGTTCTCAAACCACTCGTAGCTGCGATTGGTCGCCAGGTTGTTCACTGCCGTGGGCGACTTGCGGGCGTCGATGGGGCCACCCATCATGGTCATCGTCAGGGGCGTTTTCTCGCCGCGGCTGGCCATCAGCGACACGGCTGCCAGCACGGGCACCGTCGGTTGGCACACACTGATCACGTGGCAGTTGCCGTAGATGCCCTTCAG
>NZ_JBGFFF010000316.1:0-1825 GCF_056175785.1 Acidovorax sp. LjRoot204 | reverse complement strand
GGTCAACCAGGCCTAYGAAGACACSAGCCTGCCGATMGGMYTGGGCCAGACCATCTCCAAGCCSAGCGTGGTGGCYCGCATGTGTGAGCTGCTGCTGGGCGCAGAGAGCGCACGTCATGGCGGGCTGGGCCGTGTGCTGGAAATTGGGACGGGCTGCGGCTACCAGGCTGCAGTGCTGAGCCTGCTGGCCCGCGAGGTTTACACGCTGGAGCGCCTGCGTGGCCTGCACGACAAGGCGCGCGACAACTTGCGGCCGTTCCGCCTGGCCAATGTGCACCTGCTGTTTGGCGACGGCATGCTCGGCTATGCCAAAGGTGCTCCGTACGCGGCCATCATTGCCGCAGCCGGGGGCGATGCTGTGCCCCTGGCCTGGTGCGATCAATTGGCCGTGGGGGGGCGCTTGGTGGCACCCATGGCACTGACCGGCGGGCAGCAAATGTTGCTGGTGATCGACAAAACCCCGCACGGATTGAAACAAAACGTGCTCGAACCCGTGCATTTTGTCCCCCTAAAATCGGGGATTGCGTAAAGGGAATTGCTTATGTTCGTATCGCGTGGTCTTGTGGTGGGTTTTACCGTGGCAATGGCGGGGCTGGTGCTCTCCGGCTGTGGCACCCGCATGAACAAGGCTCCTGTGGAAGATCGGGGCACCTCTTCGTCGTCTTCTGCCCCAGCGCCCGCAGCACAGCCGGGCGTGGTGGTGGGTGCCCCCATCAAGCCTCTGCCTGGTGCAGAAAATGCTGGCAAGCCGGGTTACTACACGGTCAAGCCTGGGGATACCCTGATTCGCATCGGCCTGGAGTCTGGGCAAAGCTGGAAAGACATTGCTCGCTGGAACAATTTGGAAAACGCCAACCTGATCGAAGTTGGTCAGGTGCTGCGCGTGCTTCCTCCGTCCGCTACCCAGGCGGTGGTGGCCTCTGAGAGCGGGGTGGTGACACGCCCGGTCACATCATCCTCCGTCGCTCCAGCCAGCACGCCGGCTGCGGCTCCTGCATCGGCCGCCAGCGGCGCCAAGCCTGCTGCCTCTGCTGCGTCGGGCACGGTGGTGGCGGTGGCGCCAGCCACGCCGGCACCAGCGGCGGCGCCAGCGGGCGAGGATGAGCTGGCGTTCATCTGGCCTGCATCGGGTTCGCTGATTGCCGGGTTTGACGAGGCACGCAACAAGGGCTTCGACATTGCCGGCAAGGCGGGTGACCCGGTACTGGCGGCGGCGGATGGCCGTGTGGTCTATGCCGGAGCCGGTCTGCGCGGCTATGGCAACCTGGTCATCCTGAAGCACAACAACACGTTCCTCACCGCTTACGCACACAACCAGACCCTGTTGGTCAAGGAAGACCAGGCGGTGCGCAAGGGCCAGAAGATCGCCGAGATGGGCAACACCGACGCAGACCGCGTCAAGCTGCACTTTGAAATCCGCCGGCAGGGCAAGCCTGTCGATCCCACACGCTATCTGCCATCCCGTTGAGTCCGATGGCGGATCATTCGCCGGGCGGTGGTCCCGAAGCGTCTGAGGTGACGACAGCGCAGGAGGGCGATTCCCTCCTGCTGGCCGAGGAGTCGGAAGCCCTGGCCGACGCGGACAGCGAGCTGCGCTCGCTACAGATGGGCCCAGGCCAGCACGCCGAGCGGCTGGATCGTGCGCTGGTGGAGCTGGTTCCTGAGTTCTCCCGCAGCTATCTTCAGCAATTGCTGGCCCAGGGGCTGGTCAGCCTCAATGGCAAGCCTGCTCTCAAGGCAGCCGCGCGGGTCAAGGCCGGTGACCTGGTGGTGCTGGAGATGCGGCCCACCCTCCAAAGCCAGGCCTTCCGGCCTGAGCCCATGG
>NZ_JBGFFF010000315.1:0-1831 GCF_056175785.1 Acidovorax sp. LjRoot204 | reverse complement strand
GGGTGAGCGTGCGCGCGGGGTTTCCATCGCCAGCGGACGACTTCGTGGTGGAGCGACTGGACATCATGCAGCTGCTGGTGAAGCACCCCCAGGCCACCTATTTCTGGCGCGTGCGGGGCGACTCGATGCGGGACGCTGGAATTGAAGACGGGAGCATCATCGCTGTGGACCGGGCGATCAAGCCCAAGCACAACAGCATCGTCGTGGCCATTGTGGACGGCGAATGCACCGTGAAGTATTTGCACCAGCGCGCCGGCCGCATCAAGCTGCGCGCGGCCAACCCCACCTATCCCGACATCATCCCCCGCGACAGCCAGACCATTGAGGTTTGGGGCGTGGTGAGTGGGTGCGTGAAATTGTTTCTCACCTGATCTGATGGACGGAGTCCAGCATGTATGCGCTGGTGGATGGCAACAATTTTTACGTGAGCTGTGAGCGGGTGTTCCGCCCCAGCCTGAACGGCCGCCCGGTGGTGGTGCTGAGCAACAACGACGGCTGCGCCATCGCCCGCAGCAATGAGGCCAAGGCCCTGGGCATCAAGATGGGGGCGCCGTGGTTCCAGATCCGGCACATGGAAGAGACCCACGGGCTTGTGGCCTTGAGTGCCAACTTCACGCTGTACGGCGACATGAGCAACCGGATGATGAGCCTGGCGGCGGGCCTGGGCCCCTCGCAGGAGATCTACAGCATCGATGAGTCGTTCATCGGCCTGCAAGGGCTGCGGGGCGACCTGATCACACGCAGCCACGCCATCCGCGCCCGCATCCACCAGTGGGTGGGCATCCCCTGCGGTATCGGCATTGGTCACACCAAAACGCTGGCGAAGCTGGCCAACCACATTGCCAAGACGGCTGAGCGCAAACCGGGCAGCTATCCAGTCGAGCTGGCCCAGGTGWGCAACTTGACCGCCCTGCCCGCCCAGGACCTGGACGACGTGCTGGCCAGCACGATGGTGGAAGAAGTCTGGGGTGTGGGCCGGAAGATCGCGGCGCAGCTGCATGAGGGCGGCGTGCATACCGTGCTGGACCTGGCCCGACTGGACCCCGCCACCGTGCGCAGGCGTTGGAGCGTGGTGCTGGAGCGCACCGTGCGCGAGTTGCAGGGCATGCAGTGCATTGACCTGGACGATGCACCAGCACCGAAGAAAGAAATTGCCTGCACCCGGTCTTYCGGTCATGCGGTGACTGAGCTGCCGCCGCTGGTGGAGGCCGTGAGTGAGTTCGCCAGCCGCGCGGCCGAGAAGCTGCGCAAGCAAGGCAGCCTGGCCAGCCAGCTGCTGGTGTTCTGCCACACGTCCCCATTCCGGCCCGGGCCCCGGTTCAACCGCAGCATCGTGGTGCCGCTGCGTCGCCCCACCGCCGACACCGGCAAGCTGGTGTGGGCTGCCACTGCCGGCATGCGGCGCATCTACGAGCCCGGCTACAAGATGGCCAAGGCCGGGGTGATGCTGCTGGACCTGGTGCCGGGCTGCGTGTTGCAGGGCGAACTGGATCTGGAGGATGAAGACCACCGGGACCGCACGAAGCTGATGGTGGCGCTGGACACGCTCAACAAGCGGTACGGCAAGGGCACTGTGCATTCAGGCGCCACGGGCGGCACCAACAAGGGCAAGGACTGGGGGATGAAGCAGGAAAGGCGCACACCGCAGTACACGACGCGGTGGGAGGATGTGCCGGTGGCAAGAGCCTGACATCGGGAGCGAGACAGCAATGGCAATATAGCTTGCCTAGCTTGCCTAGCTTGCCTAGCTTGCCTAGCTTGCCTAGCTTGCCTAGCTTGCCTAGCTTGCCTAGCTTGCCTAGCTTGCCTAGCTTGCCTAGCTTGCCTAGCT
>NZ_JBGFFF010000314.1:0-1847 GCF_056175785.1 Acidovorax sp. LjRoot204 | reverse complement strand
GGGGTCGGGTGTGCGATATCGGGAGATCGGTGTTTGCCGCCCGACTGCGGGCCCTTGGAATGCCGGCGCTGCCGGCTCACCGCTTCGGTGGATGCGTGGGCAAGTGCAGGGTGTGTGTGGGCAAATGCCCCATCGTGTGGGAGCCAAGTAGCGCGTCTGTTGCGTGTTGTAAGGGCCAGAAGCTGGAGGGAGATTGGATGACGAAGGTGGTGGATGAGGCAGCGGTGATGGAGGCCCTGGCAGCAGGCGGAAGCCTGGTGCGCGTGACGTCATCCAAAGCGGGGGCGAGCTGGTATGTGGGCCCGGACAATGTCCAGATCGACGCCTCCGTGGCGGAGGCGGTGGCGCTGCGGCCGGATGTGAGTTGTCTGGATGGCCCGGTCGGGCGCATGGTGTGGGAGTACGTGCTCGCATCACGGCGGGATCAGGCGCTCGATGCCAGGCTGCAACAGCGCGCCGCTGCACGTGCCGACTATGATGGCGAGGCGCTACCGGCCCGGGCCAGACCCGCAGCTGAGATAGCCTGAGCTTCGATTCCGAGGATATCGGGCAGGGGAAAGCAGCCCCACGGATATTTATAGTCTAACGAAAGTTGTATATGATCGGCAGGACCCCTCTTGGCGTCCATCCGATGAGCAAARTTACCCGCCTATTCCCCCCGACGGGCCCCGAGGCCCAGTCCGAGGCCACCGCTACCGATACGCAATCGGCGCCTGTGAGCGCCCCGGGAGCTCCCCCGCAGCCTTCGGGGCTCAGTGCGGGATGGCTGGCATCGCTGACGCCAGCGGCGTTGGAAGGCGAGGACATGGACCCGGATGTGGTGGAAGAGCCGGGCCCGCAAGAGCCAGCTGCGGCGGACGAAATGGCGCGAGGTCCTGCGGCGCCCCCCGTCACGGTGGCGGCGGTCGCCGAAGCGCCTGCCGCGCCCTCGCCGAAAGAAGATCCCGCGCCTGTGAGCGCGAGCGCCCCAGCCAGTGGGACGGTCATGGATCAGCTTGTGTCGCAGATGCGCCAGTTCGATTCGGCGGCGCTGGCCGATGAGGACGCCACTGTGCGATCGAAGGCTGAGCAGAGCTGGCAGCGGCTGTTGGATCACGCCCTGCGCGTGGATCGCGCCTATGACGGCGTGACGGAGGCGGCAAAGCAGCATCTGCCGAGCAGGCTGGCGAAGGAACTTGCCGGCGTGCTCAACGCCGCCGATGCTCACCGCACTGCGGCCGCCGAGCGGTCTGTGGGTGGTGGCGCCGGTGGTCCGCGGGGGCATGGTGGCGGCCACGATGGTGGTGGGATGTCGGCAGCGATCGATTCGCTGATTCGGTCGCCGGTGACGCTCGTGCAGGCCGGCGGCTCTGCGATGCTGGATGGTCTGCGAAAGGCCCACAGCGTGGCCAACGATGCCCTGGGGCGTCGCCGCCAGACTGCCTACGATGTGCTGGCGCGCCAGGTGAAGAGCGTGGCCTCGGATATCGAGGCCGACGCGCAGTGGCTCCGGGCGCACGGGCTGGAACAGGTCGTCGACGAGATCAAGGCCAGCGGGATGACGCCCAGCGATGCGGTGGCCGAGATGGAGCGTGGCGGCAAGCTGGAAAGGTTGGGCTTCCAGGCCAAGGGCGTGCTCGGTGAGCCGGACGTCATGGACCGCATGTCGAGCATGAACGACAAGCTCAAGACGCTGTCCGAAAAGAGTCAGCGCCTGGTGAAGGCCGGCCAGGTGGCCGACCGCGACGCCGAGCAGGTGGTGGAGCCGGCGATGAAGCAGGTGCAGGACGCGCTGGAGGGCATGCCGGAAGTCGGCAAGGACGGCAAGTTCAAGGTACTCAACGACAAGGTGCAGGAGATCGTGGACA
>NZ_JBGFFF010000313.1:0-1852 GCF_056175785.1 Acidovorax sp. LjRoot204 | reverse complement strand
CGTTCTGCGTCGGCACCGCATTGACGACGTTGTTGAGGTACGCCACGGCGCCTTCGTACTGGTCATTGGACAGCACGTCGCGACCGAGGATGTTGTCGGCGCGAACGTCGGCATTCTGCAGATCCGCCGTCGCTGCGGTCTTGCAGCGGCCCAGCGCGACATCGCGCTCGGAGCAGAACTTGTCGGCGTGCGTGCGGAACACCTTGTCCACGGCGCCGGCCGTGTTGCTCGTATAGAGCGTGCGCTCCTGCAGGCCCTGCATCAGGCCACGGGTGGTCTGCACGGTGCTCTGGGCACCGTCACCCACCGCCGATGCGGCATTGGCCTCGAAACAGGCGCGGGGCGACAGTGCGAAGTCCATGGCGGCCTGCCCGCGCTTGTCCTCCATGTACAGCGCAGCACTGGCTTGGACAGCCCCCTGCTCGAAAGTCTTCTGCGAAGCCGTCTGCTTGCCGAGCTCCTGCACCACCTGGCCCAGGCCGCTACTGATGTTCTGGTTGATCTGGTTCAGGATCAGGGTGATCGATGAGGTCGACGAGGCGATGGCCGACACCACGGAGGCACCGGCTGCCTGTGCGCCGGTGGCTGCGGCAATACCGTCACCGCAGCACGCGGTCGACGGCGAGGTGGCGAAGTAGGTGCCGACGCCCAGCATCGTCACCAGCCCGAGAGCGATCGAGGTGCGCTTCATTTGCAATCCTTCCCCGTGCAGGTGCCGCCATTGCCGCCCCAGTTGACCAGGCCGCCGGTGTTGCTGGAGCCGACGCTGCCGGTGCCGTTGCCATTGACGTTCCCGGTGACGTTGCCCAGGTAGCCGTTGTTGCCGTTGACGTTCACCGACCCGCCGCCGGCGGTGCTGGCGCCGATCTGGACGCCGTCAATGGTGCCGCTGTAGCTCAGATTGCCGCCGCTGTAGGACAGGCCGCGCTCTGCCAGCGCTTCGTTGAGCGTGCGGTTGAAGCGATCGGCGGCTGCCGAGCATTCCCGCATCAGCAGGTCTTCGCCCAGCTTCTGCAGGATGGGCTGCAGGGCGCCCATGTTCAGCATGCCCATCGGGATCTTGTTGTACTGCACGATCAGCTGCAGACACGCCTTGGTCGCATCGTCGAAGGTGCGCGACGGGTTGCGCTTGGGCACGTACACCTTGATCGCCGTTTCCAGTGCGCCAGCGGCGCTCTGCTGGATCTCGTTGCACACGGCCTGCTTGGTGGCCGGGTCCAGCGCCAGGGCGGGGGCTGCGCTGAATACGCAGATCAGGAAGGCCGCAAGGCCGGGGAGCATCCTACGCATGCTGGGTTTCCTCACGATGTTGTCTGATGACGGCGGCGAGCTTGCTCATCGCCTGGGGGTCGAAAACGTTCTTCAGGAACGGCTGGTTCTGGAGCATCCGCAAGCGCTGGAGCAGCGTGGCCACAAGTGCCTTTTCGGAGATGCCGGCGCGTACGGCGCGGCCGTCGCGCTGCAGCAGCGCCTCCACCAGGTGGGTGCCGGCGCCCGGCTGGACGTWGTCCATCCACTGCWGCAGGCGCACGGCCTTGGACGAGCTGATGTAGACCAACAGGAACAACAAGCGCCCCTGGTCCATGCGCTCCAGCGCGTGCGCGCCGCCGGGCTGGCTGAGCGCCCGCCCCAGCTTGACCAGACCCATGGCAACGGCAGGAGACCCATCAAGGGTCCAGTCCTCCGTTGCCTGCATGTCGTCGAACAGCTGGGCCAGGCCGGGATCGGCCTTCTGCCAGTGCTCCCGGACCTGCTGGTGATCCAGATCAAGAATCATTGCTTAACTTTGATTGGAGTATGTTTGTAAAGTATCATCCGGGTAACCGGACGGGTCAATACCCAATCACACACA
>NZ_JBGFFF010000312.1:0-1885 GCF_056175785.1 Acidovorax sp. LjRoot204 | reverse complement strand
GGCATCCGCCGCATTGAGGCCGTGACCGGCGCCAACGCACTGGCGTACTTGCAGAACCTGGAAGACACCGTGAACCAGGCCGCCAGCACGCTCAAGGCGCCGGTGGCCGAGCTCAACGGCCGCATCAGCCAAGCGCTGGACAACGCCCGCGCGCTCGAAAAGGAAGTGGCTGCCTTGAAGGGTAAGCTGGCCTCGAGCCAGGGTGACGAACTGGTGAGCCAGGCGGTGGAGGTGAAGGGCCTCAAAGTGCTGGCTGCGGCGCTGCCGGGTGCCGACGCCAAGACSCTGCGCGACACCATGGACAAGCTCAAGGACAAGCTCAAGACCGCTGCCATCGTGCTGGCCGCCGTGGATGGCGACAAGGTGCAGATCGCCGCGGGCGTCACCGCCGACAGCGTGGGCAAGCTCAAGGCGGGCGAACTGGTCAACTTTGTCGCCCAGCAAGTCGGCGGCAAGGGCGGCGGCAAGCCCGACATGGCCATGGCTGGCGGCACGGACGCGTCCAAACTGCCCGCAGCACTGGCTTCGGTGACAGGCTGGGTCACGCAGCAACTGGGCTGATGTACTTGTCACCACAGCGGCACCAGCCGCTGTGGTGTGGCAGCCATGGCTGCCAAAAAGAGGGTGACGGAACGCCAGCTTTCACCCTAAAGTGCAGCGCATGGACACCCTGCGCGACAGCCCCCAAGACCCGCCGCCGTCCGCTGTGCTTCGCGGTACGGGCGCTGCTTCGGTGGGCCAAGGCGGCCACCTGCCATGGTGGCGCCGCATCACCATCCCCTTTGAGGTCCTGATCGCCACCGTGGTGGTCACCGCCATGCTGTTGTTGACAGCGTTGCTGGTGTACCAGGTCAGCACCAGCGCGCGCCAGGCCATCATTGCGGCATCGGACGAGAGTGCGCAGCGCATCAGCCAGCTCATTGCCGAACGGGTGCATCGCATCGTGGACCCGGCCGATGCCACCATCCGCCTGCTGGCGTTCGACCCGGTGGCCTCTGCGTCCACCCTGCCAGCGCGGCTGCGGCGCCTGCCTGTACTGGCGCGGCTGCTGGAGCAGAACCCGCTGCTGTCGGCGGTGTTCATCGGTTACCCGGACGGGCAGTTTTTGCTGGTGCGGCCGGTGCGAAACGAGGCCTTGCGGGTGCGGCTGGATGCACCGCCCAAAACGGCGTACCTGGTGCAGTCCATGGCGCGCGAGCGTGGGCTGGCGGGCATGGTGGGGCGCTGGAGTTATTACGACGCAGACTTGCGGCTGATCGACTCGGCCGTGCGCCCGGAATACCGTTACGACCCCCGTACCCGCCCCTGGTACGCCGAGGCGCTGGAGCAGAACACCCAGATCCTCACGGCACCCTATGTGTTCTTCACCACGCAGGAGGTAGGCATCACGCTGAGCCAGCCCAGCGAGGACGGGCGTGCGGTGATTGGCCTGGACGTGGCCCTGACCGACCTGGGGCATGAGATCAGTGGCCTGCGCCTGATGCCCCGCACCGAGATCGCGGTGGTGGACAAGGACCGCCGCGTGCTGGCCTATCCCGATATGTCACGCGTGCTACTGCGTGATGGCAACACGCCGGGCCTGCGGCTGCGTGCCCTGGACGATCTGGGTGTGCCCAGCCTGCATGCGCTGCAGGCGCTGGGCCTGAAAGATGGCGAGTCACGCCGCCTGCAGGCCGACGGCGAGGAATGGCTGGGCCGTTCGCTGCCGCTGGCATCGATGCGCTGGCAGGGGCTGCAGATCCTGATGGCGATTCCTACCAAGGAGCTGCTGGCCGAGGTGAACAACAACCTGCGCCAGCAGGTGTGGCTGTCGGTGTCGCTCATCGGCCTGATGCTGCCGTTGGGCTGGCTGGCCGGCCGGCGCGTGGGGCGCAGTCTGTTCGGG
>NZ_JBGFFF010000311.1:0-1976 GCF_056175785.1 Acidovorax sp. LjRoot204 | reverse complement strand
ATGCTGGGCGCTGCCCCGAGGTAGCCCGTGACGATGCCAATGCCCAGCAGGCTGCTGCGATGGCGGCGGAATATCTCCAGGCGCTCTTCCTTGCTGGCGTGGTCTGCCAGGGCGTCGAACACCATCACCCGGTAGGTCAGCCAACCCCAGATCAGCGGCGGCAGGATGAGCACCAGTGGCGGCACCAGCCACAGCGGAACTGACACCACCAGCGCCACCAGCGCCAACACCGTGGACCCTACCGACCAGGCCACACTCGCAATGAAGGACCCGCCCTTCTTGCGCTCCAGATCCGGAAACCGCCGCGCAGCCACCAATGCCACCAGGGCGGGGGTCATGAGTACCGCTACGGCCAGCAGCGACACCACCACCAGTACAGGCGCCACGGCCAGCACCACCATCAACGGCGCCATGACAGCAGTCACATCCCCCAGACCCCAGCCCTGGAGCCAGCCCCAGACGCTGGCCAGCAACGAGGAGGCGTCGAGCAATGCGCGCATCCCCTGCACCGCAGCGTCCCAATAGAAGTAACCCAGGCCGAGTGCCAAAACGGCCATCAAGAACAGAGGCAACAGCGACAGCGCAATCACCCGCGGACGCAGGCAATAGGCAGCGGCACGCCAGAAAGAATCAAGCAGTAATCCCATGGCGGCAAGCATACAGGCAGCGCCCGCCAAGCCGCTCAGGCCTTGCCCAGCAACCTCAGTACGCCCCGCCATTGCTGGGACCAGAACCCCGCGCCGTAGTCGCGCACACGGCCATCGGGGCCCGGCTCGACCTGGTCGCGCACGCCCGTAGGGTCAAAGCGCTTTTCAAAGTTGGCGGTGCCCATCAGCATGTCCCACCAAGGCAGAAGCACCCCGAAGTTGTGCCCGCCGAGCACCACACGCGGCGGCGTTGCTGCTTGGCCCGATGTTGCCTCGGCCGAAGGCTTGACCGTCTCGTGGCCAATGCCAATGCTGTGGTGCCGGCGGTGAAACCGGGGGCTGATCCAGAGCCGCTCACCCACCTGACCAAACCACAGCCGCACGTTGGCGTGCTGAAAGCTCTCGCTGAGCTGGGTGATGGCCACGATGGCAATGAACTGCCCCGGCGCAACGCCAATCAGCTGCGCCACCGTCACCAGAATCACGTCGCGCAGCAGGTCATCAAGCAGGTGGTTGCGGTTGTCGCTCCACATCGTCATCTGCTGCTGTGCATGGTGCAGCGAATGCAGCCGCCACCACCACTCAAAGTGATGCTGCCCCCGGTGGATCCAGTAGTCCACAAAATCGAACACCACCAGATACAGCAGCAAGCTGACCCAGGAGATGTCCGTCACACCCGGCCAGAGGCCATCGAGCTGGAACGTGCTGACACCCGCCACACGCAAGGCACCAAACAGTGAATCCGCCAGCGGATCCACCGTGAAAAACAGCGCCAGCCGGAACAGTCCCAGCCGGTGAATCAGGGTGTAGAGGATGTCAGTGCGGATGGTGGCGCGGTCATTGATCTGCTCCACCGGCCACCAGCGCTGCATGGGGCCAATCACAGCCACGATGACCACCAGCTGCAGCAATCCCACCAGCAGCCAGCCGGATGCCTCATAGCCGTTCTCCAGCAGGCTGGCCAGCCCTGTGGTGAACATCAGCGGCTGCAGCACGCTCTCAAAAAGCCATTGCTGCACGCTGTCAAATACACCGCCTAGCCATCCCATCGTGTCGCGCTCCCTGGCACCTGGTTAATCATGCAAACGTGCGGCGCGTGCGCCCTCAGCCACGGCGCACGCAATCCAACTTGATCCCACAGCCCATCTAGCGAACCTGAGCCGCTGCGGCCGCATAGTCCGGATGATCCCGCAAGGTGCGAAAGCAAAACCCTCGCTGCTTGAGCCCTTCAATCAAACGCTCCAGCACAGCGGGCGCCCAGGCGTCCTTGCGCGACCAGATCCCCATGTGCGCCAGCAGGATGTCGCCTCTGCGCACATCGCGCAGCGC
>NZ_JBGFFF010000310.1:0-2009 GCF_056175785.1 Acidovorax sp. LjRoot204 | reverse complement strand
ACAGGGGCGTTGCCCTCCCGCATGTCGTAGATATCGAGGGGGTCGACGTAGGCTGCATAGCCAGAAGGCGAGCGTACGCACAGCATGCCGTCTTGCGGTCGGACGTATTGGAAAAACCAGAATGGGGCAGGCACCGGCTTCATAACGCCGAGTCTCGCGTCGCGCAGAACGGGCTTGCTTGCGACCTGGACACGGTCGAGAGGTTTCAGGCCAAGCGCATTGGCCAGGTGAATCTTTCCAGCGAGCATCCCAGTTCCTTCGTGGCTTCGGGTGTCGGTAGAAAGATACTATAACGAAAGTTATTGCGCGTGCAACGACTATTTTTAGCTCCGTTGCAAGCGTTCAGCCTTTGTCTTTCGGGCCCTTTGCATCCTGCCTTGCGTTGCGACGCGTAGCTGCTTGCTGCAGTTGGTTGATCTGTCGCTTGAGGTCGTCCGTTCTMGCGACGTGCTGCAGCTTCAGTTCCTCTATCGCGCGGTTGTGATGCGTATTGAGCGCATCCAGCTTCGCCTGATGCTCGCCCCGGAGCGTGTCCATGGCGAGTGTGTTTTGCTCTGCTTGCGCTGCACGCTCCGCGCTTATTGCGCGCATTGCAGCCTCAGCGCTCATGCGCTCTGCCTGCAGGGCCGATTGGCGCTCCGCGGCAAGCTGCTCGGCAGCGGAGACTTTGGCTTGCAGTGCTGCAATAGCGGGAGCGTTGTCTGCCAACGCTCGTTTAGCATCAGCGGCTTCGTTTCTGGCGTTCGTCAGTGAATCCTGAAGCTCGGCGATGGTCTGCTCAAGCCTAGTATTGCGCGTTTCCAGCTTGTCGATCGCTCGATTGTGAGCGGTAGCTTGTGCTGCCAGGTCCGCATCACGCCGGCGGTTAGCCTCGGCGCGAACGTCGGAGATCATTACCTGGTGCTCTAGGCGCTCAGAAGCCATCTGCCGACGTTCGGTATCCATGGCTTCCGCTTGCTGCGCTAGGCTCTGGCGCTGCTCCGTCAGCTTGTTCTCTGCCGTCTTGGTCGCCAGCTTCAAAGCCGTTTGCCACATGTTGTTGGCCAGCTTCTGGATCGGGTCCGGCGTGTCGTTCGTATCACGGCCGGACATCATGTCCGGCATGTAGGACTTCCAGAAGTAGTTCATCGCCGCATTGGCCGTCGTCTTGCTGCCGCCAACTGCGCTCACCACAGAGTCTGCAGAAGGACGTCGACCAGCCGCCAGCTGGCTCCAAGCCTCTGTTACGTGCTGGGCGTAGGCATCCGGGATCGAAACAGCCATGTCACAACTCTCCTGAGCATCTAGGCCGCCACATGGCGGCATATTTTTGCCCCCGTGTTGACGATGGTGATAATGAAACGTTATCGTGCATGTGCTAGTATGAAATACCGGACGAAGTACCGTCCTATAACTCAGCCAGCGCCCGATAGTAGTCCAAAAATGGCAAAGAGTCCCGCCCAATCGTCTGAAATCCTTGTCCCAGCTTCGTTTCCGGAGCTTCCGCAGGATGCGTTGGCGCAGGTGCCGGACGCTGGCGCGCTACAAGCGCCCACTGAGGCGGAGATCGAGCAGACAGAGCTGGCCGCCGCGGCGGTGCTTGCGGCTCTCAAGGTCGAGGCAACTGCGCCGGCAACCCGCCGGGCGCTGAAGACTGCGCTTCGGTACTGGGCGTTGTGGCATCGAGCGGTTTACGGAACAGAGCTGGAGCTGCTGCAGTCACCGGCGGCCGCCGTCCCTGGCCACAAAGTGCTGGTGTTCGTGACGCACCACGCTCCTGTGAAGGCAAAAGCCGTAGGCAGCAGGCCTGCAAGAATTACGACCGGAATGCCGGTCCATGTACGCAAACGACTTGCAGCCATTGAGGCGAAAGAAGGGCTCGTGCTGGCAGGACGACGTCAGGTGCAACATCGAGCTGGCCGTCAGGCGCAGCTGACCGGCAAGGCTGTGGCGATCGATGCGGATGTCCCCGCCCTGAAAACGATCCAGCAGCGCGTCAGCCTGCTGGGGAGCCTGCACACCCTGCGTGG
>NZ_JBGFFF010000309.1:0-2028 GCF_056175785.1 Acidovorax sp. LjRoot204 | reverse complement strand
TGGGCAGCACGTGGTAGACGACAGCCTCATAGCTCTTGCCAGAGCCTGGGATTCCTTCAAGGCCGTTGATCATGATCCGAGCCTCACGAACGGAATCAGCTGCAGGACGAGGCGCACGCCGATCGCTGCAACGATGATGGCCGAGGCGGTGCCGATGCCGAGCAGGCCGAGGATATTCAACACCTCGGCGGGGAGGGCTCCCCAGGCGCCGACCTGGGCAGAAAGACCGCTCATGTCGATGGCCTGAATGGAGGACGCAACTATGTCCATGAGTTGTTCAAAGGGCCAGCAAAACGCATCGCGGATGAAGTCCCATAGGGCAACAAAAACGGCGACGTAGAGGGCACCGAGCCACTCAACAACCGCAGCGATTTTTGAAAAGAGGATGGAGAACGCTGCCGCCATTTCAGCCCCCAAAAATCAAGGAACGCGCGAGCAGTAGCGCAGAAATGATGATGATGGTTTTGGCAACGTCCCATATCCAGCAGGGAGGCGCGACGTCGCGTTCCCCGTAGCTGGCCCACCACGCGAAGTCAAGATTGATCGGCCAGGATGGGCAGTTGCCGGTAGTGAGGCCGGTGGGCATCAGCTCTGCAGCGAGCGTGAAGACCGCCGATTCCTTGATCTGCTGGCTTTTCTGGTTCCAGATGCCGACGAGACCTTCGGGGTATTTGCGCTCGTAGAGCTTGGGCACCTCGCCAAGCGGCATATCCACAGGAGGGTCTTCTTCCTCAGGGTCCGGCTTGTTGGTCTCCTCGGTGTCCGTTGTGGGAGGAGAAGTCTCGTTGGTGATGTTGTTGGTGATGGTGATCGTGGTCGTGGTGGTAATGGTGTTGTTCACCACGTTGTTGTTGTAGGTGATGTTGTTGGTGGTGGTGGTCGTGGTGGTCTGGGTGGCAGGCTGAGCGCCTGGCGTGCCGGGTGCAACGGGCTGCGTTGTGCCGGGGGATACGCTGGATTCCTTCTGGCTGGTGGAACTCGATGAGGGCAGCGACGAAGGGCCAGACGCGACAGGCTGCGATGTCTCAAGGGTGGGGCCAACGTATCCAAACGGATCAATGCCGTTGCGACGCTGGTGTTCTTTGTCCTGATTGATCAGGTCTTGAAGTGCGTCGGCAGTTGCTTGCTTTTGAGCAATCAGGTCTGTGACCTCCTGAGTGGTAAGAGGTATCTTTGGTGCGTAATAAGGATCAACAGGCACATAGCGAATGCCGTACCAAAAAGGGTTGGGGTTCCAGCCATAGGCAGAGCCGTCAATCCACCAGCCGAGAGCGCACTGACCAGACATAACACGGGTGGCCCACTTCTTTGTGATGTTCTGGTCACTGTCGTAAGGGGTCGTATCTGAAGCGGTCGGAGTAGCGCTAGAGCAGGCAGATTTATCAACACGGTAGAGGGGGCGGTCCTGAGAAAACAGGTCGGGAGCAAAGTAGATTTCGGCCGCTTGGAGCAAGTCACGGATACCAGTGGCCGCAGCGTAAGCGCCCACGACAGGGCCACCGAGGCGAGCAGCGTTGCGGAGGACACCGCCAGCAGCGCCAGCAACGGCGGCATTTGAAGCGTGGCGAGCGGTGGTGATGGGAACGCTCTTACGGCCAACAGGAACATTGGCCGTATTCTTGATATCGACCCCACCGCCCGGTGCGTTGGTGATAGTGGGCGTATTGGGAATGATCCATTCCGTGCCGCTGGGGTTAGTGGGGAAGATGGTCCGCATGCGCTCCAGTACGGCAAATTGCTTGCCGTCGCGCAGGTGCTGCCAATAGTCGCGATTGGGATAGGTGGACGCGAGCGAGAGCAGGGGGACCAACAGAAGCCCAGAAAGAAGGAGAGCTTTTTTCATGGTCAGTTGCTCCTGAATCCGAGCACAAAGCAGACGGCGCCCATGCCGCCCAAGATGGCCATCAGGCCCCAAAACAGGACGACATGAGCGCCGATCAGCATGGGACCGCCTTAGACCTTGCGGATCACACGCTTGGCAACATCGGGACCCTTCATTGCGAGGGCGATGCCGACGATGATCAAACC
>NZ_JBGFFF010000308.1:0-2071 GCF_056175785.1 Acidovorax sp. LjRoot204 | reverse complement strand
GGAAAAGAGTCTCGAACTCTCGACCTCAACCTTGGCAAGGTTGCGCTCTACCAACTGAGCTATTCCCGCATTTACCGAAGCCTTACATTGTACAACGTTTGCTGCGATGGAATGAATTGTAGCGCATTTTTTGGGAGTTCCCAAAAAAATTGCGTCAATGTTTCAATCCATCGGCCGTGGCGGATGACACCGCTGCCTTGTCCGTCGACACAGGCACCGCAGCAGCCACCGCAACCTCTTCATCCGTCAGCGGCACGGGCTTGCTCTCCAAAGCAACTTCCAGCACCTTGTCGATCCACCGCACGGGCACGATCTCCAGGCCGCTCTTCACGTTGTCCGGAATCTCGGCGAGGTCCTTCACGTTCTCTTCAGGGATCAGCACGGTCTTGATGCCACCACGCAATGCGGCCAGCAGCTTTTCCTTAAGGCCACCAATGGCCGTCACCTCGCCACGCAGCGTGATCTCGCCTGTCATGGCCACATCGCCGCGCACAGGGATACCCGTGAGCGCAGAAACAAACGCGGTAGTCATCGCAGCCCCCGCGCTGGGGCCGTCCTTGGGGGTGGCACCGTCTGGCACGTGAATGTGGATGTCGCGCTTTTCGAACGTTTCATCCTTGATACCCAGCATGCGCGCGCGGCTGCGTACCACCGTACGGGCAGCCTCCACGGATTCCTTCATCACATCACCCAGCGAACCCGTGCGCGTAATCACACCCTTGCCCGGCATGATGGCCGCCTCGATGGTCAACAGATCTCCACCCACCTCGGTCCAGGCCAGGCCKACYACCTGCCCCACCTGGTTTTGCAGCTCCGCACGGCCATAGGTGTACTTGCGCACGCCCAAAAAGTCCGGCAGGTTGTCAGCCGTGACCACCACCTGCGSCTCCAGTTTCTTGAGCTGCAGGCCCTTGACCACCTTGCGGCAAATTTTGGACAGCTCGCGCTCGAGCGAACGCACACCCGCTTCACGGGTGTAGTAACGCACCATGTCGCGCACTGCAGGCTCGGTGATGAGCAGTTCTTCGTCCTTCACACCATTGTTCTTGAGCTGCTTGGGCAGCAAGTACTTCATGGCGATGCTGGTTTTCTCGTCTTCGGTGTAGCCCGACAGGCGAATCACTTCCATSCGGTCGAGCAGTGCCGGCGGRATGTTCATCGARTTCGAKGTGGCRACGAACATCACATCGSWCAGGTCGAAGTCSACCTCGACGTAGTGGTCGCCRAAGGTGTGGTTCTGCTCRGGGTCGAGCACCTCCAACAGAGCGCTCGACGGRTCGCCCCGGAAGTCRGTACCCAGCTTGTCGATYTCGTCSAGCAGGAACAGCGGATTGCGCGTGCCSAYCTTGSWCAGSCYCTGCAGCACCTTGCCCGGCAGYGCRCCGATGTAGGTGCGGCGRTGSCCGCGGATCTCGGCCTCGTCGCGCATGCCGCCCAGSGCCATGCGCACGTACTTGCGGCCGGTGGCCTTGGCGATCGATTGCCCCAGCGAGGTCTTGCCCACGCCAGGAGGGCCCACCAAGCACAGGATGGGCGCTTTCACCTTGTCCACGCGCTGCTGTACCGCGAGRTATTCRAGGATGCGGTCCTTGACCTTSTCSAGGCCGTARTGGTCKKCRTTGAGSACGSCCTCGGCATTSRCSAGGTCGTGCTTGATCTTGGTCTTCTTGCTCCAAGGCAGCGCGGTGAGCACGTCGATGTAGTTGCGCACCACCGTCGCCTCGGCCGACATGGGCGACATCAGCTTGAGCTTCTTGAGTTCGGCGTCAGCCTTCTTGCGTGCCTCGGCCGGCATCTTGGCGAGCTTGATCTTYTTCTCGATCTCCTCGATGTCSGCGCCTTCGTCGCCCTCACCCAGTTCCTTCTGGATGGCCTTGACTTGCTCGTTCAGATAGAAGTCGCGCTGGTTCTTCTCCATCTGGCGCTTCACGCGGCCACGGATCTTTTTGTCGACGTTCAGGATGTCCACTTCGCGATCGAGCTGCTCGAACAGGTTTTCGAGGCGCACCTTTACATCCGAAAGATCCAGTACCACCTGCTTGTTCTCGAGCTTGAGAGGCAGGTGTGCAGC
>NZ_JBGFFF010000307.1:0-2095 GCF_056175785.1 Acidovorax sp. LjRoot204 | reverse complement strand
TTACCGGCCTGGGCCAGGACAGTGTGAACCTAATCCAGATGGGCGGTGTCGTGCTCGGCATGGCGTTGGTTGTCGGTGGCCTGTTCGGCTTCTACAGCGACGCGAAGAAGGAAGGCAACGGCCCGATCAATAAGAAGGTCGCGACCATCATGGTCCTGGTCGGCTGCACCCTCACCGCGCTGTCCTCGGTCCTGACCACCGGTTCGGATACCGTCTGGGGCGACGGCAAGGCTGACCGCGGCAAGATCACGGTCCCGCAGTAATCGGGGTAGCTCGTGACCATCTCGCTTCCCCTGTCCGTTACCCGCAACGTTCGTCGCGCTCCCCGACTCGGTCACACCCGAGCCGGGGAGGGTGATGATGCGTTGAGGAAGAGCGTTCTCGGTCAGGGGCGCTTCAACAATCGCTGCTTCGCCTGCGCGTTTCAGTTTGGAAGTTGGGATGGCTTCGAGCTCCACCATCTGGATGGCGATCATGGCAACAGCACCAGCGAGAATCTGGTGCCGATCTGCTTCATGTGCCATTGGCCGCTTCATCTGGATCTGACGCTGCGCGAGCTCTCGCCAAATCCGGGCAGGATCATCTATCTGCCCGAACTACAGCAGGCAGAGCTCAACCAGCTGCTCTACGCCATTGGCGCGCATGGCTATACCAACAGCCAGCACGCTGAGCCGAAGGCCGGGGAGACTGACAAGAGCGATCGCTCGGCATGGTCGGTCTACTCCAGGTTGGAGGCGCGAGCGGAAGCGGTTGAGAAAGCCAACGGCAAGACGGTGCGACCTGGCCTTTCCCAGCTGCACGCGATGGTGCGCCTGCTGCAGGACGTGGGTGACGATCGATACGCCAGCCGTGATGTGTGGCTGGCCGGCTGCCGGTACCTGCCTCCGCTCTCGGAGGTCATCAAGCGCGCTGCTGACTGGAGCACCAAAGGAGCAGCGTTCTCGAACCTGCCCGTTGCATCCTGGAAGTCGATCGCCGGGGTGGCCGCGTAATGGGCTTGAAGCGATGCGGTGTCGTCCGATTCGATAATCAGGACCCTCACCAGGGTGGTTGGATGTCGATCGACGGCGGGCCCGCACGTCGCATCAACGGCGTGGCCGCGCTGGACAACGAAACGCTGTGGTGGACCAATCTGGAGTTCACCGCGCTCTACAACACAAACCTGCATCGCACCTCTTACATCAAGCGCACGACCTACCTGACGTCCTGGAACACGACTGGCAGCTTCATCGGTCAGGACGAGATCGGACTGGGGTGGGGTCTGCTTTCGCGTGTATTCCCGGAGCAGCAGATCACCGAGGCTTTGTCGCAGGTTTTCAGCAGGGTCATGGAGTTCTGCCGACAGACGTACGGCCTGGACATCACCCAAGCCGTTCCTCAGCTGGATAACCTTGCCGACGAGCTGCGTGCCCGCATGCTGCCGCACATGGATGCCCACCTGACGCCCGAGGTGGACGCCGCTCTGGGCGCAGCCCATCAGGCCTACGCATACTGCTGGACGCCGCGGATCGCGGAAGAAGACGTCGTGCATGTGCAGTTCGTTGCGCCGCCAGTGGCGTATGCCCGCTTCATGCTGGACATGCCTGTGCCGGCCGAGCAGTTCGACTTCTATTCCAGCGCCCAACTCCCCACGCACGACCGGCTCGACTGGGTGCTGAACCAACAGCGGCCGGTACTGGCGAGCGTGAGGGTGTCCAACGTCAACCCTGACTACGCCAGCATCATCGCCTACGGCAACGGAGCCCGAGGCGGCGGCAATCGCCGCTGGGCGACGCATCCGGAGCTGTTGCTACTGGCCCGATACGCAGAGGTAGAGATCGACTCTCTCTTCCTGTTCGGTGCCTACGAATACCTGCCTGCAGGTCTGCAAGTGCCGCGCTTCACCACGCTGCAGGCGATGACCCCAACGGCAGAGATCGTGGCGAGCAACCATTGGATCGGGCTGAGTCGCGAAAATCCCTTCAACCTGGAAAAGCTGCGCGACCCGAGCCAGCGGGCGCTCTCGCCGCGTGCGGTGTGGCTCAACGCCACCGACCGATTCCAGATGTACACCTACGCGATTCAGCTCTATCGCAGCGGCATCAGCGTACGCCGC
>NZ_JBGFFF010000306.1:0-2130 GCF_056175785.1 Acidovorax sp. LjRoot204 | reverse complement strand
GTGCAACTGCGTTGCATGGGGCGCTCGCCGCGCGGCGTCCGTTGCCCGTGAAAGGTAGCGCCCAGCACCATTCCCCAGATTTCTTCGCCTCTTCGGCCAACGCTAAGCCAGGACCGCGCCGAGGGCGCTTTGAGTTCCTGCGGGGGGAATCCATAAAGCTGCGCTTTACAAACCCTCCCCCCTCCGCAACTCAATCCCGGCAACGCTAATGGCACGGCGAAGAACTCAGGGGAACGGTGCAAGCAAGGCCAGCTTGCACGGGCAACAGACAACAGTTGTCCGGCCCGGAATCTAGGGGCCCGGTACACCTGAAGGGGAACACGATGATCGCAAGCAACTACCGCAAATTTCCTGAAGCTCTGGCGCTGCAGATGCCTTTGCAGTTCGGGCGCTTGCTGGTGTGGGCTACGTCGCGGCCTACGACGCGGCTGCTGCGGGCGATCAGGGCCGAACGCGGCGCGGCGTTCAAGGCGGCGGGCAGGGTGGCCTATCCAGTGCGTAAGACCACGCTGAGCTGGGCGCGTGAGTTGGCGAAGAAGGTGCGCGACCTGGGCAAGCTGGTGAAGGCTGCACAGGTGGCGCTGGTATACGCAGAACCGGTGAAGCGAAAGGGCTTCGGCGGGCACGTTGAGAGGCTGCGCGCAAGGCAACCGCTGGCCCGCTGCCCTATCGTGGTTAGCGCATAGATTGTCTTGGCCAGATCCGTTTTGGCGACATTTGGTCATCCGGTAAAGTGCCGGTATGGACTTTGTAACGTTGGCGGTCCAATGGGCCGCGATGCATCCGTGGTTGGCGTCGGCTGGACTGGTGATCCTGGCGGGAGCACTCTTTGCGGGGTCTGCTCGGCTCTTGGGTTCACGACGCCGGGCAAATATGCTGCAGCTTCGGATACTGCCGAAGGGGAAGCAGAAGGACTGGCGCTCGACGGTCTATAACCCGGTTCAATTCCGGCGCCCGAAGCGATAGAACGACCAGGGGCAACCTCCACGACAACAGGCCGATCCTGCGCGCCCTGGGCCAATACGGGTGCATCGCAGGTGATGGCCTGGGCCTTGCCCTTCCACCGCAATGTGCCGGCGCAATCCGTGAGCGGTTGCCATGTGTAGCCCATGGCCTGCAAGTCTCTGCTGTCGATCGTGCTGATGCGCTGGCCGGAGTTCGACACGGCGAAGGTATAGACCGTTTTGGCGCCCATGGTGATGCGGCCGGTCAAGTGCAAGAGCTTGCTTGCATACGGCTCAGGCGTTGCATCAGGATCAGCGCTGGAGGCTGCTTGTGCAGGGGATGGGGCGTGGACCTCGGTGGCGGTTTTGATGGCCTGCACGGGCTGCTCTGGTGCGCGCAAAGTGCCACCCGGTGGGACGGCCTTTAGGTCTTTGGTCCATTGCATGTCGGAGGTCTTTTGAACCTTGGTTTTTGCGTCCGACTTGGGCCAGAACATCCAGGCAATGACGAAGGCCGTGAATATCCAAAAACCCCATGTGAAGCGGCGCAGCTTGACGCTCAGCGGGGCCACGTCCTGGGCGCCTGATTCGGCAACGCTGTTCCCTTGGGTGTGACTCTTGTACAGAGGGAAATACTGAGGCTTGTAGGGGCGCTGCTCAGTGCTGATGACAGCACCACGGTAGCCAGCCTTCACCTTGCGGATGTAGCAATCCTTCTTGCCGAGAATGTCAGCTTTGCGGCAGATGACAAGCATTGCCATCAAGCGAGCGATGGGCTGGTTGATGTCCCTAAAGCTCTGCGTCATCAACAAGATATCGCAGTTGAAATGCCGGTGCAGCTTGAAGAACTGTACGACCTCTTTATCGGTCCCAACATCGGGCAATGCGAGGTGACATTCATCAATGATGAACACAGGCCCTTGCCCTGTCTCTGGATGCTTCCACGTGCAGTGGTAGTCCCACACATGGCCGAAGACAGCTACAGATTCGCTGGGCTTGTGTTGCTTTTGGGGATCATCAAACAACGTGAACGCATTGCCGTTGCCCTCATCGTCCATTGCGTCAGCATCCCATGTGCCCATCACAGGTTTTGGCCTGCGGCGAAGCTCGACCAGGTGCGTGTAACTGGGATCGATGGCCGCGAACATTTCCACGATCAGCGGCAGGTTTGTGATGACCTTGCGAC
>NZ_JBGFFF010000305.1:0-2177 GCF_056175785.1 Acidovorax sp. LjRoot204 | reverse complement strand
GAACGACACACGGGGCCACCAGCACGGCGATGCAGTGTTGGTGCACTTTGCCGAGCGCACCCGCCAGGTGCTGCGCCGCGCTGACCGCCTGGGTCGCTACGGGGGCGAGGAATTTCTGGTGCTGCTGCCGGGAGCCGACGCGCAAGCGGCTCTGGCCGTGGCCCAGCGCATCCACGCCACGCTGGCCTCGGGGCACCCGCTGGACTGCGAGGTGAGCATCGGGCTGACCAGCTGGTCGGGGTCACACGAGACCCTGGACGCGATGCTCTCCCGCGCCGACGCCGCGCTGTACCGCGCCAAGGAAGAAGGCCGCAACCAGACCGTGGTGGGCTAGAGCCTGCCCAAGCAGGGCGGCTCAGGCCGTCTGCGTCGCCACGCCAGCCGATTCAAAACTCGCCATCTCGCGCAGCACGGCGCAGGCCGATTGCAGCAACGGCCAGGCCAGCGCCGCGCCCGAACCCTCGCCCAGGCGCAAGCCCAGGTCCAGCAGAGGCTCTGCCTGCATCTGCGCCAGCATCAGGCTGTGGCCCCGTTCGCCCGAACGGTGGGCAAACACGCAGCGCTGCAGCACCTGCGGCGCGATGCGGCTGGCCACCAGCACGGCCGCGCTGGTAATGAAGCCGTCCACCACAATCACGCGCCGCTCGGCCGCTGCCTGCAGCACTGCGCCCACCAGCGTGGCCACCTCGTAGCCACCCAGGGCAGCCAGAGCCTCCAACGGGCTGGTGGCGCCCGCATTGGCGTCCAGCGCCTGCTGCAGCACCAAGCGCTTGCGTTCGATGCCCGCAGCATCCAGCCCCGTGCCCGCGCCCGTCACCTCGACCAGCGGCAGCCCCGCCAGGCGCGCCAGCAGCAGCGACGCCACCGAAGTGTTGGCAATCCCCATCTCGCCAAGCAGCAAGGCGTTGCCTGGCAGGGCACGCACCACCTCCACCCCGTTGGCCAGCGCCTGGGCGCATTGCTCGGCGCTCATGGCCGGGCCGACGGAGGCATCCTGCGTGCCGGGTGACACCTTGCGCAGCAACAAGCGCGGCTGACCGGGTGCTGTATCGCGCGCAGCGATGGGTTTGGCCACACCACAGTCCACCACCGTGAGGCCCAGGCCATGCTGGCGCGCGAGCACGCTCACGGCCGCGCCACCCGCCAGAAAATTCTCCACCATCTGCCAGGTCACATCGCTCGGGAACGCCGAGACTCCCCGGGCGGCCAGGCCATGGTCGCCAGCGCACACCAGCATCTGGGGGGCATGCAGCACGGGGGATTCGGTGCCCAGAATCACGCCCAGGCGCAGCGCCAGGCGCTCCAGCAGGCCCAGCGAGCCCAGGGGCTTAGTCTTGTGGTCAATGACGTGCTGCAGGCGGCTGGCCAACGCGGCATCATGCAGGTCAGCAACGGATGGAAGTACGAAAGATGAGGTCATGGTGATGGAGAACACAAAGAACGCCGTGCACAAAGCGGCACAGCAGGGTTTTGAAAAAGAAGCGCAGGCCTACGCGCGCGGCAGGCCGGACTACCCGGCGGCGCTGTCGGCCTGGCTGGCACAGACGTTGGGACTGGGCCCCGGTCGCGAGGTGGCCGATGTGGGTGCGGGCACCGGCAAATTCACCGCGCTGCTCGCAACCACCGGGGCCACAGTGGTGGGCGTGGAGCCCGTGGACGCCATGCGCGCCAAGATCGAAGCCTTGCAACTGCCCACGGTGCGCGCCGTGGCGGGCACGGCACAGGCCATTCCACTGCCGTTCGGCGCGCTGGATGCCGTGGTCTGTGCACAGGCCTTCCACTGGTTTGCCACCCGCGAAGCCCTGGACGAATTCCACCGCGTGCTGCGGCCGGGCGGCAAGCTGGGACTGGTGTGGAACGTGCGCGATGAGTCGGTGGACTGGGTGGCCGAGCTCACCACCACCATCACGCCCTACGAGGGCGATGCCCCGCGCTTCTACAAGGGCGACTGGCGCAAACCCTTTCCACACCCCGGTTTCGGCCCATTGGTCGAGACCCGGCTGACCCACGAGCATGTGGGGCCACCCCAGCAGGTCATCGTGGACCGTTTCATGTCGATCAGTTTCATCGCGGCCCTGCCGGATGCTGAACGCGCCAAGGTGCGCGCCCAGATCGAGGCTTTGATAGCCCGACACCCCGCGCTGCGCGGGCAAGACACCGTGCGCTTTCCGTACACC
>NZ_JBGFFF010000304.1:0-2204 GCF_056175785.1 Acidovorax sp. LjRoot204 | reverse complement strand
GGCGTGTACCCCGCTGCGTGTGGCGAGCGGGTGTGGCCGGTGGCGGCGGCCGACCCGCGCGGCTTTGCGGCACGGGCGGTGGAGGGCATGTGGCGCGATCTGGGCGGCAAGCTCACGGGCAGCGTGCGCGACGGCAAGGTGCCCCCAGGCCTCAAGCCCGCGTTTGTGGTCCCGTCCCCTGCACTGGCCGAGGTAGTGCGCGACGTGAACAAGTACAGCAACAACGTGATGGCGCAGCAGGTCTTTCTGACCCTGGCGCTGCAAAAAAATGGTGTGGCCACATTCGACGGCGCCCGCGAGGTGCTGCGTCAGTGGTGGCAGGCCCGCGTGGGCGATGCCGACCTGCCGCAGGTGGACAACGGCGCCGGGCTCAGCCGCGACGCACGCCTGACCGCACAGGCCCTGGCCCGCATGCTGCAGGTGGCCTGGSTMTCGCCSSTGATGCCSGAGCTGGTGKCSTCGCTGCCGATCACGGGCGTGGACGGCACGCTGCGCCGCAGCCAGAGCCGTGCTGGCACCGCCCACCTCAAGACGGGCAGCCTGCGCGACGTGATGGCCGTTGCAGGCTATGTGCATGCCGCCAGCGGGCGCCGCTATGTGCTGGTGGCGGTGGTCAACCACACCAATGCAGGGGCAGCGCGGCCCGTGCTCGACAGCCTCACCGACTGGACGGCGCGCGAGCAGTGAATAATCGCTGCTGCCCTGCGTTTTCCCCACCATGCAACTCCATGAACTGATCGGCTACCTGGCCGCCTGCCTGACCACCTGCAGCTTTGTGCCCCAGGCCCTGCACACCTTTCGCACGCGGGACGTGAGCGGTATCTCGCTGGGCATGTACAGCGTCTTTACCGTGGGGGTCGCGCTGTGGCTGGCCTACGGCCTGGCGCTGGCGGCCTGGCCCATCGTGGTGGCCAATGCCATCACCCTGGCCCTCGCGGGCACCATCCTGGGCATGAAGGTTTTGTACGGCGTGCGCCGTCCCGACTGACTGGTCTAACAGGCCTGCGCGCGCTGTCGCCTAGGTGTCTGGCGGCGCCCGTCCTCCCGCGTTATCCCCTATGGATGCTGCAGCGCAGGTGCGCGCACGATGCGTCGTTCTTCACTGACCGAGGTATCCATCCATGACCTATTTCCGCCTTACCTGTGTGGCCGCTGCAGCGGTCCTGCTTGTCGCCTGCGGTGGCTCTGACGACCCGGCGCGCGGCGCACTGATCGACCCCCCCGCCACGCTCACGACGCTCACCGTGGCGCAGATCGACTCGGCCACGGCCAGCAGCGGCCTGCAGGCGATCAGCGGCAAGGCCAAGTGCGATGTGAAGGTGGTGTCGCTGAACTATGCGACCGTGGGTGCCAGGAGCGGCGAAAACACCAACGCCTCGGGCGTGATGCTGGTGCCGGCCGGCGCCTGCACCACCGCAGCGCCGCTGGTGGCCTATGCCAAGGGCACCGATGTGCAAAAGCCCCGCACCCTGGCCAACCCGCAGGACAGCGAAACCTTCCTGCTGGCGGCCATGTACGCCGCGCAGGGCTATGCCGTGGTGGCCACCGACTACCTGGGCTTTGCCAAGTCGGGCTACAGCTATCACCCCTACCTGCATGCGGACTCGGAAGCCACCTCGGTCATCGACTCGGTGCGTGCTGCACGCAATGCGGCGGGCACGGTGGGGGCCACGCTGTCTGGCAAGGTGATGTTCACCGGGTACTCGCAGGGTGGCCACTCGTCCATGGCAGCGCAGCGCGCAGCCGAGCGGGACTACGGCAACGAATTCAATGTGGTCGCAGGCGCGCACCTGGCAGGCCCCTACAACCTGTCGGGCTCGCTGCGCATTCCGGACGCGATCGCGGGCGTGCAGTTCTTTGTGCCCTACCTCGTCACGGCCTGGCAGAAGGTCTATGGCAACGTCTATACCGACGTGAAGGATGTGTTCAAGGCGCCGTACTCCGGCTACATCGAGAACCTGCTGCCCAATCCCACGCTCAACTACACCACCCTGGTGACCACGGGCATGCTGCCCTCGGGCACACCGAACCAGGCGCGTGACGCGCTGTTCCAGTCGGCGTTCATCAGCGGCTCCCAGACCAGCACCACCCACCCGCTGTACCTGGCGGCCAAAAAGAACGACCTGCTGGGCTGGACCCCCAAGGCGCGTGTGATGCTGTGTGGCGGTGCTGGCGACCCCACCGTGCCGCCAGCCGTTCACATG
>NZ_JBGFFF010000303.1:0-2240 GCF_056175785.1 Acidovorax sp. LjRoot204 | reverse complement strand
GCCCGAGGCACGGCGCGGCAATTGGTCCAGCCGCGAGGACAGGTTCTGCTGCGTAGGAAGATGCAACCGCGCCGCAGCGCCATCGTCCATGGTTTTCATGGTGACTGGCCTCAATACAAATAATAGTGATTCTCATTCTACCAATATCTGCATCGTGCTGGTTGCCGTCTCACTCTCTCCTTGACGCAGCGCAAGCCGCAGTCCCCGCTGCCCTGCCCGGGTGGTCAGTCACATCGCTCAAACCGCTTGCACTCCGCAGTAGCCCGGATGGATGTGAGCGTGTTTTCGCCGTCGATGTGCCGGGCAGTGAACTGCACCCAGGCCCCCTGCGGAATGCCGTGCATCAGGGCGGGGTTGACCACCCGGAAGGTCTGCGTGGTGAACGGCAGCTTGGCGCGGGGCAGCAGCTTCAGCCGCACATGCGTGGTGTTGCCGCCCGCATCCGCCTCCACAGACACCACCCGCGCACGGGTATAGACCGGAGCCGCTGGGGCGGCATCCTCAGCAACAGCCGAGGCGGCGCCCGCCGGTGCAACGGGCTGGGCACCCGCCGCACCACACACGGCGGCCAAGGCCAGTGCGGTGGCGAACCCACAGCGGGGCAGCCCCCAGCGGGCAAGCAACCAAGTGACGGCCTGCCCCATCAGAACGCCCACGCGCCCAGCTGGTAGTAGTCAAACCCGCTGGTCCGCCCCCCCAGGCATTGGGCGAGGAAGTCCTCGGTCTTGCGGTACATGGTGAGGTTGTTGGGCCAGCGCTGGTTGCCATGGCCATCCCCGGTGAAGGTGACGTAATCCACCGGCTTGCCCGCCTTGCGAAGGGCCGCCACCATCCATTCGGACTGCTCCAGCTTCACGCGCGGGTCGTTCACGCCGTGCATGATGAGGATGGGCTTTTGCGCATGCTCAGCCCGGTAGAGGGGCGACTTCGCGTCCATGCGCGCACGGTCTTCCGGCACGGCCGGGTTGCCCACATAGCGGTGCCACCAGGGCAGGCCCAGCTCCCAATAGGGCGGAGCAGCTTCCAGCAGGCGTGCGATGTCCGTCACGCCCACCACATCCACGGCGCAGACAAAGACTTCGGGCGTGAAGGTGGCGCCCACCAGGGCCGAATAGCCGCCGTAGCTGGCGCCATAGATTGCCACGCGCTGCGGGTCGGCCACGCCGCGCTCCACCGCCCAGCGCACGCCGTCCACCAGGTCGTCGTGCATGCGGCCTGCGAACTCGCCACGGGCCTTTTCCATGTGGTTGCGGCCATAGCCGCTGGAGCCCCGGTAGTTGACCTGCAGCACCGCATAGCCCCGGTTGGCCAGAAACTGCTGCATGGCGCGGCTGGTGGCGCCATCGCCCCAGCGGTCACGCGCCCAGGGGCCGCCGTGCACCAGCAGCACGGTGGGCAAACGTTGCGGCGCCGCCCCCACGGGCAGCGTGAGGTAGCCGTGGATGGTGAGACCATCGCGCGCGGTGTAGGTGATGGGCGCGGTGGGGGCCAGGTCCTTGGCAATCAGGCTCAGCCGGTTCTCGCCCAGAAAGCGGGGTTCGTGCCCATCGCGCAGCAGGTAGTTGCGCGTGCCACGGTCGGTGGCCACCGCCACCGTGAGCACCTTGTCCGTCTGGTCCAGGCTGGTCACCAGCACCTCTGCGGGCTTGTCACCTGCCAGCGCGGACAGCCGGGCATCCAGCGCTGGGTCGAACACCTTGCGCGCCGGGTAGCCCGGCATGAAGTGCGCCAGCAGCGGCTCGCGGGTGCGCCGGCTCAGCGTCACGCTGTCCAGGTCCACGTCGGGCGAGGCAAACCACTCTTCCTCCGTGCCCGTGGTCAGGTCCAGCCGCACCAGCGCCAGCTTGTCGCGCCCCCGGTTCGACAGGGCCCAGGCCTTGCGCCCCTCATCGTGCAGGCCAAAGACGTTCAGCGTGTCCCACCGGCTGCGCTCTGCCACCGTCACCCAGCTGCCCGGCTCGGCGCCAGGTCGCTCCAGCAGCACCTGGTCGCCCTTGATCTGTGCCCGGGCGCGCAGCTGTCCCGTGGTGTCCACGCCCCACCAGCCCACGTTGCCGGGGTTGGTGGCCATCAGCACCGGCGGCCCGCCCGCAGGGTTCACGCGGTACAGGTCAAACACCTTTTTGTCGCGCTGGTTGGAGGTGACGATGAAGTCGGACGAGGCATCGACCGCCTCTGCAAAATGCGCCACCGAACGCGGTGCAGGCATCAGCTCACGCAAGTCGGTCTCGGGGCCCTCG
>NZ_JBGFFF010000302.1:0-2247 GCF_056175785.1 Acidovorax sp. LjRoot204 | reverse complement strand
ACCAACCCCCGCTGGAAGGGTGTGAAGCGCGGTTACTCCGCTGCCGACGTGGTGCGTCTGCGTGGTTCGCTGCCCATCGAGCACACGCTGGCCAAGCGCGGCGCTGAAAAGCTCTGGGACAAGATCAACGGCGGTGCCAAGAAGGGCTACGTCAACGCTTTCGGCGCCATCTCTGCCGGTCAAGCCATGCAGCAGGCCAAGGCCGGCCTCGAAGCCGTGTACCTGTCGGGCTGGCAAGTCGCCGCTGACGGCAACACATCCGAAACCATGTACCCCGACCAGTCGCTGTATGCGTATGACTCGGTGCCCACCATGGTTCGCCGCATCAACAACACCTTCAAGCGCGCCGACGAAATCCAGTGGGGCCGTGGCATCAACCCCGGCGACAAGGAATTCATCGACTACTTCSYGCCCATCGTSGCYGAYGCSGAAGCCGGYTTYGGCGGCGTGCTGAACGSCTTCGARCTSATGAAGRMCATGATCMAGKCSGGCGCYGSMGGCGTKCACTTCGAAGACCAGCTSGCCKCKGTCAAGAAGTGCGGCCACATGGGTGGCAAGGTGCTSGTGCCTACGCAGGAAGCCTGCGAAAAGCTGATCTCCGCACGTTTTGCCGCTGACGTGATGGGCGTGTCCACCATCGTGCTGGCCCGCACCGATGCCGAAGCTGCCAACCTGATCACGTCCGACCACGACGCCAACGACAAGCCCTTCCTGACCGGCGAGCGCACGCAAGAAGGCTTCTACCGCGTGAAGAACGGCCTGGAACAAGCCATCAGCCGCGGCGTGGCCTACGCCCCCTATGCCGACCTGGTGTGGTGCGAAACCGGCGTGCCAGACATCGGCTTCGCCCGTGAATTTGCGCAAGCCGTGCACGCTGCGTGCCCTGGCAAGCTGCTGTCGTACAACTGCTCGCCTTCGTTCAACTGGAAGAAGAACCTCAACGACAAGCAGATTGCGTCGTTCCAGGAAGACCTGTCGGCTCTGGGCTACAAGTACCAGTTCATCACGCTGGCCGGTATCCACATCAACTGGTTCAACACCTTCCAGTTCGCCCATGCATACGCCCAGGGCGAAGGGATGAAGCACTACACCGAAATGGTGCAAGAGCCAGAATTCGCAGCTCGCGAAAAGGGCTACACCTTYGTGTCGCACCAGCAGGAAGTSGGCRCMGGCTACTTCGACGASGTGACCACGGTSATCCAGGGCGGCTCGTCCTCCGTGAAGGCCCTCACGGGTTCGACCGARGAAGAGCAGTTCCACTGATCTGCGGGGCTCAGCGCCGCTTCGTTGTGGCGCCAAATGCACTCGAAAAAGCCCGAAGCAGATGCTTCGGGCTTTTTTTCTGGGTGCTAGGGTTAAAATCTGGCGAAATTCACTGCACAAGAGCGAGAAAGGCAACYTGGTTATGACACCGCGAACTACATCGGAGATGTTGACCGGCCGTTGAGGCTGGCTGTTCGCGCCTGCACGAGATTGCACACACCTCCAAAAAGCGCGGACCTGTTCCGCGCTTTTTTGTTTTACGGGCCTGGCGCGTGCCCGCACCCATTGCACTGATCACAGAGAAAGAGTTGCTCCCATGATTCACATCACGCTTCCCGACGGTTCACAGCGCGAGTTTCCGGGCCCCGTCACCGTGGCCGAGGTGGCCGCCTCCATTGGCGCCGGTCTGGCCAAAGCCGCCCTGGCGGGCAAGATCGGCGACAAGGTGGTGGACACCAGCTACCAGATCACGGCTGACAGCCCGCTGTCCATCGTGACGGCCAAGGATGCGGATGGCCTGGAGGTGATTCGTCACTCCACCGCTCACTTGCTGGCCTACGCGGTCAAGGAACTGTTCCCTGACGCGCAGGTCACCATCGGCCCGGTGATCGAAAACGGCTTTTATTACGACTTTGCCTACAAGCGCCCCTTCACACCTGAAGACCTGGTGGCGATTGAAAAGCGCATGGCAGAACTGGCGGCCAAGGACGAGCCCGTGGTGCGTCGCGTGTTGCCACGTGACGAGGCCGTGGCGTATTTCAAGGGCCTGGGTGAGCACTACAAGGCCGAAATCATTGCCAGCATCCCCAGCAACGAAGACGTGAGCCTGTACCGCGAAGGCAATTTCGAAGATCTGTGCCGCGGCCCTCACGTGCCCAGCACCGGCAAGCTCAAGTTCTTCAAGCTCATGAAGGTGGCGGGCGCCTACTGGCGTGGCGATCATCGTAATGAGATGCTGCAGCGGGTCTATGGCACGGCCTGGGC
>NZ_JBGFFF010000301.1:0-2251 GCF_056175785.1 Acidovorax sp. LjRoot204 | reverse complement strand
GGCTTGGCCAGCTCGAAGGCGGGTAGCTCGATGCGCCCGGCCAGTAGCTCAGCCAGGGATTGTTCCCGGTCTTCGTGGCGGTCCGCGAGCTCATTCAGTGCCAGCGCGTCCTGCGGGCTCATATCCATGGGATAGCGGGACATGAACCAGCGCAGCTCGCGGCTGTTCTCCGGCGTGGCCAGCAGCGGCAGCGTGGTCGCCGCGTGCTGGGGAGCGCGGGGAAATACGCGCTTGAGCCGTGCGCGCACCTGCGGCTCGCAGAAGACCTCCCAGTTGCGGTCCTGGCGCTTCACCGTCCCATAGAAGAACGTCACAGGCATTGCCTCCGTAGATAAGCGACCTCAAAGGCCTTTCCGCCCCAGTGGGGCTGTTCCTCCAGGGCGAACGCCGCCCAGCGCACGGAGCTGGCCAGCAATACGCCGGCGACCTGCGGCAGGGCGATGTAGCGGCCGACCTGGCGAAGCGCATCAGCGAGCGTGCCGTCGACTTTCACTTCGATCACGATGCCCCGCTCGCTTGCGGGCTGGGGCAGCCAGAAGTCCGCACGATTACGGCTATCCAGGCGGAATTCGCGGACATGGTCGATATGCGCGGCGCTCAGCACCTTGCTGAGCGTTTCATGCAGTTGAACCTCACTTCCGTAGCGGTAGTTGTAGCGCTCCAGCAGCGTCATGAGGCTGGCAACGCGGCAGTCCCTGCCCGGCACCGTGATAGCCCCTTTGAGCGGGTCGGCAATCGGCGTCTGTGCGTGTGGGGATGGCGTGTGCATGCGTCGAACCTGCTTGGACGGAAGGAGCGCTAGATGGCGCGAGGCTTGTTAGCCGCAAACCCAGGCGATCAGCGTGCCGGGCAGCGTGTCTGCTGCCGGCTTCAGCGCGCCCTTGGCGCCGGGCTGGACGTGAACGACGTTCTCCCTGTCGTCCAGGATCTCTTTCCTGCCCATCAGGAAGGTCCTGTCCGCGCAGCTGATCAGGTTCTGGTTCACCATCGTGCGCTGAGCCGGATTGGTAGGCACCAGCTTCTGCACGATCAGCGTCTGCTTGGCCACGTAGTCGGCGCTGTAGCGGGCCATGTCGACGTACAGCACGTCCCTGTCGTCCTGCCCGACCTTCACCCATCGCGTCTCTTGCTTCATCCCCTGCTCCACCCAGGCGCGATGCGCCGAGAACAGGCTGGCGTAGCTCTCGGAGCTCGCCGGCGCCGGCGCCGCATCGGCAGCGATCGCAGAGGCGGGGATGGCAAGCAAACCGAGACTGAGGCAGGCGACGCGGAAGATGCTGGAGTACATACGGTGAAGCTCCTTGGTGATGATTGGTGAAATTCGCAGAGGGCGTCAGGGCCGAGGGCCCAACCCCTCCGTTTGTTCTGGCGTGCCGTAGAGCACTTCCATGGCGGGTGCTCGCAGGCGTTCACGGCGACGCTGCAGCAGCTCCACCGCTTTCGCTTCGTCGACTTCGATAGCGCCCAGCAGCACAGCGGCGTTTCGCCGGCCGCGCGTGAGGTCGTAGTGCGGGTGTCTCGGATTGGACTGGAACCACTGCCGTTGCAGGCCAAGGCGTTCAGCCATCGTGTGCAGGGCTGACAGGTCGGGATCATCCGTGAACAAGTGCGAAGCCGGGACCATGCGGCCGTAAAGCTGCATTGCGTTCTCAACTTCCTGATCGACGTAGATCGCCATGAACGGACTCTCCGGTGACATTACAAATAGTGCTTGACGCCGCGCTATGGAAAGATACTATAACGAAAGTTAGGCCATAGCCAATAATATTTTGCTCCCATGAAAGGTAGCTCTGCAGCCCAGCTGGACCTGTTCACCGCCGCGGTTTCCCGCGCGTATGCCGGCAGCCCGGACGGGCAGCTGAGCAATGACCAGCTCTATGCCCGGGTTCAGGCAGATCTGGGCCTGTCGGACACCGAAATGACGGCCCGGGAGCCGGTAGGCAGGGCCGCCAAGCCCCGGAACCTGGTCAAGCGCCGCATTCGCTGGGCCCAGCAGACCTTGAAGTCGCTTGGTCTGGTGGAGCCGGCAGGTGAGCGTGGCGCCTGGCGAGTGCGCCAGCGCACGCAGGACATGCCCCAGCAGGCGCCCGATGGCGCCGCCCTGTTGGCGTTCTCCACCAAGCTCGGCCTGGCCATCTGGGCCCGGCACGAGTCGGTCTTCCCCAAGCTGGGGGCAGACCTCGACGTCGCCTTGATCTTGACCTCCCCGCCGTATCCGCTGGCGCGGCAGCGCGCTTACGAAGGCCCGCGT
>NZ_JBGFFF010000300.1:0-2259 GCF_056175785.1 Acidovorax sp. LjRoot204 | reverse complement strand
GAGCGATGCTACGCACCACCCCGGCCATGGCATTGCCTGCGGGACTGCCAGGGGCAGGGGCCACCTGAACCGCCGTCGCCTTGCACAGCGCCAGCACACCAACCCCTGCCTTCAAACCCAGCAACTGCGCGCTGACCCGCGTGATGGACGCATGCAACGCCTGCCCATCCGCCAGCAGCAGCTGCACACGCACCTGCCCTCCCACGGCCCGCACCTGGCCCACGGTGCAAGGAAACTGGTTGCGCATGCTGGTGCGCAGCGCCAGTGCGGCGCGGCCGGTCGCTGCGTCGTCGTCGCTCTTCAATCGGCCCAGCACCTGCTGGCGTGCATCCGCCAGCGCATGGGCAGCCTGCAGCACCCGCTGTCCGGCTGGCGTGAGTGCCGCCCCACCGCCGCCGGTGCCGCCCACCACCTTCTCCACAAGTGGCACGCCGGCCAGGTTGGTCAGCGTCTCCAGCGCTTGCCAGGCGGCCTTGTAGCTCACGCCCGCGCCCCGCGCCGCCTCGGAAATGGAGCCCACCTCGCCGATGCGGCGCAGGATGTCGATGCGCTTGTCCGTGGCCTCGTGGCCCAGCACCTCGGCCAGTGGCAGTGAAGAATTGCTCATGCGGGCATGTTAACTGGGTGGTACAGACGCTTGAGGCATCGCTGTTCATCAATGGAATAGCGCAGTGGCTGACATGCTACAGTCCCGCTATTCCAATGAAGAATAGCGAGATTGTCGTGAAGCRTTTCCTGTTGTCCGTGGCCGCCTTGTTGGCGATGGCGGTTTCGGCCCAAGCGGGTGAGGTGTCGGTGGCCGTGGYCGCCAACTTCACCGCCCCGATGCAAAAGATTGCCCGCCTGTTCGAGCAGGACACTGGTCACAAAGCCACGCTGGCTTTTGGCTCCACCGGGCGGTTCTATGCGCAGATCAAGAACGGTGCGCCGTTTGACCTGCTGCTGTCCGCCGATGATGAAACCCCGGCCAGGCTCGCCAAGGAAGGCCTGGCGGTCGATGCCAGCCGCTTCACCTACGCCATTGGCAAGCTGGCCCTTTGGAGCAAGCAGCCCAGCCTGGTAGATGCACAGGGCCAGGTGCTCCAATCCGGCACCTTCGAAAAGATCGCGCTGGCCGACCCCAAGCTCGCCCCCTACGGTGCTGCCGCAGTGGAGGTAATGACCCAAATGGGCGTGCTGAACACCCTGCGGCCCAAGTTTGCGCAGGGCGAGAACATTGCCCAGACCCACCAGTTCGTTGCCACCCAGAATGCCCAGCTTGGCTTTGTCGCCCTGTCGCAGGTGATGGCCGATGGCCGCCTGGTGGAGGGCTCGGTGTGGGCCGTCCCTGCAGCGCTCTACACACCGCTGCGCCAGGACGCCGTGCTGCTGACCAAGGGCCAGGGCAACGCCGCAGCGGCGGCATTGCTGCAATACCTAAAGGGCGACAAGGCGCGCGCGGTCATCCGCGGCTTTGGCTACGAGCACTGAGATACTCACACCCCATCCACGCCACCGCCCTTTTCCTTTATGCCTCTGGGCCCTGAAGCACTGCAAGCCATCTGGCTGACCCTGCAGCTTGCCACCCTCACCACCCTCGTGCTGCTGTTGATCGCCACGCCACTGGCCTGGTGGCTGTCGCAAACCGAGTCGTGGTGGAAGGGGCCCGTGGGCGCCTTTGTGACCCTGCCGCTGGTGCTGCCGCCCTCGGTGCTCGGCTTTTACCTGCTGGTTGCCATGGGGCCTGCCGGGCCGCTCGGGCAGTTCACGCAGGCCATGGGCTGGGGCCTGCTGTCGTTCACCTTCACGGGCTTGGTGATTGGGTCGGTGGTGTTCTCGATGCCGTTTGCGGTGCAGCCGCTGCAGCATGCCTTCGAGTCGATGGGCCGCCGCCCGATGGAAGTGGCCGCCACTCTGCGGGCCAGCCCGGTGGATGCGTTTTTCACAGTAGCGTTGCCGCAGGCCCGCACCGGTCTGCTTACCGCAGCTATCCTGAGTTTTGCCCACACGGTGGGCGAGTTTGGCGTGGTGCTGATGATTGGCGGCAACATCCCGGGCAAGACACGGGTGGTCYCCACCCAGATCTACGGCCATGTGGAGGCCATGGAATACGCCCAGGCGCACTGGCTGGCGGGCGGCATGGTGCTGTTCTCGTTCGTGGTGCTGCTGTGCCTGGCGCTGCTCAAGAACCGTGGCTCGCGGGTGCTGCCATGAGTGCGCCCGGAGACCTGCGCATCCGGCTCACTCTGCCGCGTGCCGACTTTGAACTGGCCGTGGACC
>NZ_JBGFFF010000299.1:0-2310 GCF_056175785.1 Acidovorax sp. LjRoot204 | reverse complement strand
GGATGTGATAGAGCGTGTACTGGTCCACCTCGCCTTCCTGCGGCTCGAAGGTGGCCAGCAGCTCGGGCGAGATCTCAGCGTTGTACATGCACTGAGCGTCCGAGTAACGCGAGATCTCGAAGCCGTCGAAGTAGGCGACATTCTCCTGGTCCGGGTAGTACAGCGGCACCCGCACTTGGACGGCGCCGTAGTTGTCGTCGTCGTTGAGGATGTCCAGGACTTGCTTGGTGAAGGCGACGCGCCCTTCGCGCGTGGCGATCAGGTCATCCAGCGGATGCTGCGAGTTGAAGTAGGCGAGGTTGGCAATGATGCGGCCAGCCAGCTCCGCCTTCTCCGCGGACGGGTTGTCGGCCTTGCTGTAGGCAGAGGTGGTCCAGCCCGATGTGCGGAAACGGCACTCGAACCCGTTGTCCTGCAGCTCCAGGCGCGTGTACGTCAGCAGGTCATCGGACAGCGCCTTGGCGCGCTCGGCGTAGTCACTGGCCACGTAGCCGGCTTCCAGCTGATCCTTGGCGTAGGCATCGGGGTTGGCGATCTTGTCCTGCGGCGAGTCGTACTCGCGGCTGTGATCCGCACCGGCGCCGACTACGATATCGTGTTCCCAGCCCATAAATCCGACTTGGATCGGGCCTGCATCCAACAGCATGGTGAACTCGCGATCGAATCCGGCGCGCTTCCCGCGAAGATCTCCAGCAGTTGCTGTGACAGCGCCGGCAAATGCATTGGCAACGTCCTGGATGGTGCTGGCCAGGTTCTCGTACTGATCATCGACTTCCTGCTGCGCCCAGGTGTCGTAGCTCATCGGCTCGTCATCCGGATCTGCACTGGCCTTGTGGTCAGCTACGTAGGCTTCGTAGTCCTCCTGCGTGCAGAGCGTGCCTGACACCAGGAAGGTGCCGCCGGTGTCCTGGAAGGTGGAAGAGTAAACGCCGCGTCCCATCTGCTGTCTCCTGCAAGAACTGAATTGTGGACCAGGTGTCCCCTGGTGGCTAGCAAGGTTGATCTATATGAATCAGCGGGTTACGGACCGCTGGGGGCGGCCGTGCGGCCCAGGATCTCGTCCAGCTCTTCCTCGTCCACGCCTTCGGCCAGGATGAGGTAGTCGTCCTGGCTGGCGAGGGCTCGCTTGATGAAGTCGTCGATCACCATGGCCTCAGACTCGAAGGGCAGGTCGTGGTGCTTCGGGTTCGCGGTGAAATAGAACATGTCCCTGCTGACGCACAGGTAGTCCAGTTCAGTGCGGTGGTCATCACCACTGCAGTGCCCCAAGTGATGCCACGCGTCAGGGCCGCCGTTGACGTGGACCATGTCGATGTTCAGGGACTTGCAGACCCCCTGCAGGTTCCGCAACTGCGCGATGAACTCGTCATTGACCAGGACCGTTGCGTAGTCCGGCGCTTGCGACATGTCGTTGGGGTTGCTCACGCTCATCAGTACGCGCACGGGGGCCTGCGTGGTCTCCGGCTCGGGGAACGCATCCGCGAAAGCCTTGCGCGCTTCCATGGAACGCTGCAGAACGGCTTTGACCTCCGGGTCGCCGTCGCGGACCTTGTGAGAGAGGACCGTATCGCACTCGATGAGAGAGGTGGACAGCGTCGTCAGGAGATGGCTCATTCTGGTCTCGGAAAAAAATAGGGCGCCGGAGGGCGCCCAAGGGGAGTGGAGAGCTTCTAGGGCTCGCGTTGGAAATGAAGATACTCTAATCAAAGTTGCAAAGCAAGGGCCCAAGTGAATTGGACGTTGCAACTACTGCAACCGGATGCAATAGCTGCATCAGGGAGGGGCCGGCCAACGCTCCAATCTCGCACTGTTTTGCAGTATTTGGCGTGAATTATTCTGCTTGCGGAACAGTCTGCCTGGCTCGCATATTGGGGGCATCCAAGACAGGGAGATGAGTGTGCAAAGACCCATTCCAAAGCTAGTGCGCAATGCCCAGGGCGGCGAGGGGAGTAAGACCGTGGCGATGGTCGTCTTCGAGGACGGGGCTGGCGCGGCAATCCGTTGCGATCCAGACCCTGGGCAACGCATGCGTTACCTGCGCGAGCATGGACGGATGTCCGGCTACGGTGATCGCACGATCATCAACTACATCGAGCTGTTCAAGGTTCAGTCGAATCTCTTCAGCGACACTGCCGAGCGGCCAGACGTAAGGCCTGTCTTCGCAAAGAGCCTGGCGGAGCTCGAACGGCAGCGAGCGCACATTGAAATGACGCTTTGTCGCCTGATCTGCCTTTCCGGTGCCCTGGCAGGCAAACACGAAATTCCGATCGACCCAGGCGCGGAGCCTGCATCGCGCGTGCTGAGAATAAC
>NZ_JBGFFF010000298.1:0-2348 GCF_056175785.1 Acidovorax sp. LjRoot204 | reverse complement strand
GGCCTGTGGACATCGCATACCAGTGGTCTCGCGGATGGCCATGTCCAGGGCAACGTGGTCATCCTCCCCGAGGTGCTTGCCAGTGACTTTCTCCGGTTCTGTCAACGCAACCCCAAGCCTTGCCCTGTGCTGGCGGTCAGCGAGCCCGGACAGTTCACCTTGCCTTCACTGGGCAAAGATATCGACATCCGCAGCGATGTGCCGCTATATCGCATCTGGCGTCACGGTGAAATGTCGGAAGAGGTGGCGGACATCGCCAGCCTCTGGCGGCCAGACCTGGTCACTTTCATCCTTGGCTGCTCGTTCTCATTCGAATCCGCATTGATCGAGGCAGGCATCCGCCTGCGCCATGTCGAGGAAGGCAAGAACGTGGCGATGTTCCGCACCAATGTGCAAACCGAGCCCGCTGGCCCCTTTGGTGGCCCCATGGTGGTGACGATGCGTCCCATGCCTGCAGCAGATGTGATTCGGGCGGTGCAGGTCACCTCGCGGTTTCCCAATGTGCATGGCGCGCCTGTGCATATCGGTGACCCGGCACTCATCGGCATCGCCGATCTGGCCCATCCCGACTACGGGGATGCCGTGGCGCTGATGCCCGGTGAGATCCCTGTTTTCTGGGCCTGTGGCGTGACACCGCAATCGGCCATCCTCAATGCCCAGCCGGCCTTCTGCATCACCCACGCCCCGGGTTGCATGCTGGTCACCGATCTTCTTAACCACCAACTCGCCAGCTTCTAAGCGGCTTACCCCCAGGAGTCTCCCCATGAAAAAATTTGCACTGTGTATGACGGCTGTCCTCAGCGTGTGTGCGGCCCAGGCCCAGGTCAAGTGGGACCTGCCCACCGGCTACGGTGCCAACAGCTTCCAGACGCAAAACGTGCAGCAGTTCGCCGATGAAGTGGACAAGCTCACTGGCGGCAAGCTCAAGATCACCCTGCACCCCGGTGGTTCGCTGTACAAGGCCAACGAGATCAAGCGTGCGGTGCAGACCGGGCAGGTGCCTTCGGCAGAGTTCATCCTGTCGGGCGCCACCAACGAGAACCCGTTGTTTGGGGTGGACTCCATACCCTTCCTGGCGACCACCTACGCAGAGTCCAAGCGTCTGTACCTGGCCGCCAAGCCCGCGCAAGAGAAGCTGCTCGCCGCACAGGGCGTGAAGGTGCTGTTCTCGGTGCCATGGCCCGGCCAGTCGCTGTATTCGCTCAAGCCGGTGAGCACGCCCGCAGACTTTGCGGGGACCAAGATGCGCGCCTACAACCCTGCCACCACGCGCATTGCCCAGCTGCTCAAGGCGCAGCCCGTGACGATCCAGCTGTCCGAGCTGGGCCAGGCCCTGGCGACCAACACGGTGCAGAACTTTCTGACATCGAGCGCCAGCGGCGTGGAGTCCAAGCTGTACGAACAGGTCAAGTACTTCTACCCCGTCAGCGCATGGCTGCCGCGCAATGCCACGGTGGTAAACCAGAAGGCCTTTGACGCCCTCGACAAGTCCCTGCAGGACGCCGTGCTCAAAGCCGCAGCTGCCGCCGAAGAACGCGGCTGGGCCACCAGCGAGCGTGTGGACAAGGAATTCATCAAGGAGCTGTCGGCCAAGGGCATGACGGTGGCCGAGCCCAGCGACGGCATCAAGAAGGAGCTGGCGAGCATCGGCGAATCCATGACCGCCGACTGGGTGAAGTCGGCGGGGGCCGAGGGGCAGGCCATCATCGACGCCTACCGCAAGAAGTAGTCGCGTCTGAACGTGTCTGAAGGCCCCCACGGGGCCGGGTAGCGCGCCGCGCGCTACCCCCGCAATCTCGTTACCGATCCCCCTCTTTTTCAAGCGTTACAGGAGTACGCCATGGACAAACTCGTCCGAAATTTCTACAGGCTGCTGATGCTGCTGTCCGGCCTGTCGATGCTGGCTGCGTTCGGCGCAGTCACGCTGGGCGTTTTTGCCCGCGAAGTCATCCATCTCAATATTGACGGACTCGACGCATACGCGGGCTACGCCATTGCTGCCGCCTTGTTCTTTGCGCTGCCCAGCACGCTGCAAAACGGCGATCACATCCGCGTGACGCTCATCTTGGACAGGCTGCCCGCCCGCTGGCGCAGTGCCTTCGAGTGGTTCTGCCTGGTCAGTGCGCTGGTGTTGTCCGTGTACATCGCCTGCTATGCCGTGCGGTCGGTGTGGATCTCCTACATCACCCATGACATCTCGCCGGCAGCCGACGCCTCGCCGCTGTGGATTCCTCAGATCAGCATGGCCATGGGCTGTATTGGTTTTGCGCTGGCGTTTGCCCATGCGCTGGTGCTGCGCTTCCAGGGTGTGGCGTTCATGGCTGTGTCCGAAGCAGCCCGTTCCGAAT
>NZ_JBGFFF010000297.1:0-2359 GCF_056175785.1 Acidovorax sp. LjRoot204 | reverse complement strand
CTGCTGCACCGTGGCGCGGTCGAACAGATCGGTGGCGTACTCGATGCGACCGGTGAGGCCCTGCGGCTTGCCGTCATGGCTGCGTTGCTCCCGCAGTTCGAAAGACAAGTCGAAGATAGCAGCATCCTCGATAGACTCGGCGCTGAGCACGGTGAGTCCTTGCAGCTCAAACTTGGCCCGGGTATTGTTCTGCAAGACCAGCATCACCTGGAACAGCGGATGGTGGGCCATGGAGCGCRCCGGGTTGAGCACCTCCACGAGGCGCTCGAACGGCARGTCCTGGTGGGCATAGGCYGCCAGGTTGGCTGCGCGCACACGGGCCAGCAGCTCCCTGAAGCTGGGATTGCCCGAGGTGTCGGTGCGCAGCACGAGCGTGTTGRTGAAGAAGCCCACGAGATCGTCCAGGGCCTCGTCRKTGCGYCCGGCGATCGGGCTGCCCAGCGGGATGTCGGTGCCTGCGCCCATGCGGGTGAAGAGCGCCGACAGCGCGGCCTGCAGCACCATGAACAGRCTGGCCTGGCCSTCGCGYGCGAGTGCGGCGAGGCCCTGGTGCAGCGATGCGTCGAACTGGAACGCGAGGCTCTCGCCGCRGWAGCTGGAGACGGCGGGSCGYGGCYGRTCGGTGGGSAGGKCSAGCTGCTCGGGCAGGCCSGCGAGGGTCTGCTGCCAATAGGCCAGCTGACGGGAGCCGACACTGTCGGCATCGTCCTCATGGCCCAGCAACTCGCGCTGCCAGAGCGTGTAGTCGGCGTACTGCACGGGCAGCGGGGCCCAYGCCGGCGRCTTGCCCTGGGCGCGGGCAGCGTAGGCGGTGGACACATCGCGCGCCAGCGGCGTGAGCGACCAGCCGTCGCTGGCGATGTGGTGGCACAGCAGCAGCAGGACGTGGTGCTCGGCATCCAGGTGGAACAGCCAGGCGCGGAAGGGGATCTCGCGCGACAGCTCGAAGCCATGGCTGGCGGCCTCGGCGAGCTGGTAGGTCAAGGTCTCCTCGGAGGCAYCGCCGACCTGCAGGACGGAGTGCACGGCCTCGGGCGGCAGGATGAGCTGCTGCGGCTCGTCGTCCGCAGTCTGCGGGAAGACCGTGCGCAGGCTCTCGTGGCGGGCCACCAGATCGAGCAGGGCCTGATCCAGGGCGGCATCGTCGAGCGTCCCGGTCAGGCGCATGGCGACCGGGATGTTGTAGGTCGCAGTGGGGCCATCGAGCCGATAGAGGAACCACAGACGGCGCTGCGCGAAGGACAGCGGGATCTGGCTGGGCCTGGCCATCGGGCGCAGGACCTCGCGTGCCACCTGTGCGTCGCCCAGCCTGTGCGCCAGCTGTGCGACGGTGGGCGCCTCGAACAGGGTGCGGATGGCGAGCTCCACGCCCAGGGCGGAGCGGATGCGGCTGATGAGCTTGGTGGCCAGCAGGGAGTGGCCGCCGAGGTCGAAGAAGTTGTCGTCGATGCCCACCTGTGCCAGGCCCAGGACGTCGGCGAAGAGGGAGACGAGGATCTCCTCCTGGGGGGTGCGTGGTGCGCGGATGCTCAGCGGCGTGAAGTCCGGCGCGGGCAGTRCGCGGCGGTCGAGCTTGCCGTTGGGCGTGAGCGGCAGGGCGTCCAGCGGCATGATCGCTGCGGGCACCATGTAGTCGGGCAGTTGCTCGGAGAGGGCGCGGCGCAGGGCCGCGGTGTCCGCGCTGTGTCCGGCGGCTGTGACCACGTAGCCGACCAGCTGCTTGTGGCCGGGGGTGTCCTCGCGAGCGATGACGGCGGCCTGGGCGATGCCGGGCARCTGGGTGAGCGCGGCCTCGATCTCGCCGGGCTCGATGCGRAAGCCCCGGATCTTGACCTGCTGGTCGGCGCGYCCGAGGAAGTCGAGCACGCCGTCRGGGCGCCATCGTGCCAGGTCGCCGGTGCGGTACATGCGGCTGCCCGGGGCGCCGAAGGGACTGGCCACGAAGCGCTCTGCGCTCAGGCCGGGGCGGTTGAGGTAGCCGCGYGCGAGRCCSGCGCCCGCGATGTAGAGCTCGCCGGCCACGCCTGCGGGCACCGGGCGMAGCTGTGCATCCAGCACGTASAGCTGCGTGTTCCAGATCGGGCGGCCRATCGGGACGGATGCGCTCTGGGCATCGCATTCCCAGAACGTGACGTCCACTGCGGCCTCGGTCGGGCCGTAGAGATTGTGCAAAGGCACACCCAAGACGCGGGCGAACTCGACTTCAACTTCCTTCGATAGCGCTTCACCGCTGCAGATCACACGGGACAACGAGGTGCAGCTTGAAGCGGAGGGCTCCTGGAGGAAGGTCTGCAACATGGATGGAACAAAGTGAGCCGTTGTCACCTGCGCGGCATTGATGAGGTGCGCAAGGTAAGCG
>NZ_JBGFFF010000296.1:0-2369 GCF_056175785.1 Acidovorax sp. LjRoot204 | reverse complement strand
GGGCAGGAACTCGATGGCAAAACCCGCAGAGCTGCAGATGCGCACCAGCCCCGTGCGCAGGCCCTGCAGTGCCTGGATGTCTGAGACCACGCGGTCGGCCTCCAGCGCGCCGCGCCGCGCATGGGCGGCCAGCAGCTCGCCCGCCGCGCTGGGCGCCATGCCCCGTGGGCGCCGGTCAAACAGCGGCACGCCCAGCAGGTCTTCGAGGGCGGCGACTTGGCGGCTCACGGCCGAAGGCGACACATTGAGGCGCGCGGCGGCCTCGCTGACCGAGCCGCTGCGCACCACCTCCAGAAAGTAGCGCAGCGCCGTGTCCTGCAAGCGGCTGGAAAGCATGGGGGCCTTTCGGGGTGTGGATTGCGTAAAACGCAAAGATAACCCCAGAAATCGTTGATTGTCGAAACGCAGCATGCTGCTTATGCTGACTCACCAATGACACATTCACCGGCCCCAGCCCCCATGTCTCCTGCAAACAGCGTCACCCCGGGTGGCACCCCCAGCCACATCGTGGACTACACGGCCGCCAGACTGTCGCGCGCCATCCATGCACGGGAGGTCTCCTGCACCGAGGTGCTGGACGCCTACCTGGCCCAGGTGGACCGGCTGAACCCCGTGGTGAATGCATTGGTGGCGATGGTGGACCGCAACGCCCTGCGCACGCAGGCGTCAGAGCGCGATGCGCAACTGGCGCGCGGCGAGAGCCTGGGCCCTCTGCAYGGGTTTCCGCAGGCACCCAAGGACATCATGCCCGCTGCGGGCATGGTCACCACGCGGGGCTCGCCCATCTTTGCCGGGCAGGTCTCGGCCACCGATGCGGTGGTGTTCGAGCGCATGCGTGCAGGCGGCGCACTGTTCATCGGCCGTAGCAACTCGCCCGAGTTTGGCCTGGGCGGGCACACCTACAACCCGGTGTATGGCACCACGCGCAACGCCCACAACCCGGCAGTGTCGGCAGGCGGCAGCAGTGGCGGCGCAGCCGTGGCAGTGGCCCTGCACATGCTGCCTGTGGCCGATGGCTCGGACATGATGGGCTCGCTGCGCACGCCAGCGGCGTTCAACAACGTATACGGCCTGCGCACCTCATTCGGCCTGGTGCCGCATGGGCCGACGGAGGAAGTGTTCTTCCAGCAGTTCAGCGTGGCCGGGCCCATGGCGCGCAACATCCCGGACCTGGCGCTGCTGCTGTCGGTGCAGGCGGGTTTTGATGCGCGCCTGCCGCTCACGCGGCGCCATGAGGACGTGGCCCTGCTGGGCCAGCCGCTGGAGCGCGACTGGCGCGGTGCGCGCATCGGCTGGCTGGATGACCTGGGCGGCCATTTGCCCACCGAGCCGGGCGTGTTGGCCACCTGCGAGCAGGCGCTGGAACACTTCCGCACGGTGGGTTGCACCGTGGAATCTGTGGCGCCCGCATTCAATCTGGAACAGCTGTGGAACGCATGGATCGACTTGCGCAGCTTCAGCGTGGCAGGGGCCAATGCGGCCTTGTATCGCAACCCGGCCACGCATGCGCTGCTCAAGCCCGAGGCGGTGTGGGAGATCGAGCGTGGCATGCGCCTGACGGCCCTGCAGGTGTACGACGCGGCCCGCGTGCGCAGCGCGTGGTACCAGGTGCTGCGCGGCCTGTTCGAGCAATTCGATTTTCTGGTGTTGCCCGCTGCGCAGGTCTTCCCCTTCGATGCCGGGCTGAACTGGCCCCACGAGGTCGGCGGCCGCACCATGGACACCTACCACCGCTGGATGGAGACCGTGGTGCCCGCCACCATGGCCGGCCTGCCCGCGCTGGCAGCCCCCGCAGGCTTTGGCCCCGGCGGCCTGCCTGCGGGGCTGCAGATCATCGGCCCGGCACAGTCTGACGCCGCCGTGCTGCAGATCGGCCATGCCTACGACCAGGCCAGTGGGTACGCGCGCCAGCGCAGCCCTTTGCTGGGGTGACCTGGGCCTCGCTGCTCGCCATTCCGTCTCCCACCGTGAACCCCCGCTACCCCCCGCTTTTGTCAACGTGCTTTCTGGAGAGCTTCACCATGCTGCGTTCCCGCTTCGTATCGAGTCTTCTGCTCAGCGCCCTGGTGCTGGGCGCGCCCGGCCTGGCGCAGGCACAGACTTACCCCGACCGGCCCATCAAGCTGGTCGTGCCTTTTGCCCCAGGCGGAGCCACCGACATCCTGGGACGTTTGCTGGCTACGGCCCTGGGAGAGCGTCTGGGGCAGCCCATGGTGGTCGAGAACCGGCCCGGCGCGGGCACCGTGGTGGCGGCGTCCATGGTGGCCAAGGCGCCCGCTGACGGGTACACGCTGCTGCTCGGGTCCAACACCACGCTCACCATGAACCCGGCCATCCGCACCAACCTGCCGTACGACCCCATCAAAAGC
>NZ_JBGFFF010000295.1:0-2376 GCF_056175785.1 Acidovorax sp. LjRoot204 | reverse complement strand
CTAACAGATAACGACCACAGGCAGCGAACAACTTGTCGTAGACCTGAGGCAGCATGTCGGGGTTCATGTGAATGAGCACCCCCTTGATCAACGTCAGGTCCCACTGGCGTGATGGCGAGAAGTCGAGGATGGAGGTATGGCGGACATTGGCCGACGGGATCACCGTGCCCAGCAGCGTCGCTGCTTCGGCATTGATTTCGACGGCATGCGCATCCATGCCGGGGTACAACAGATTGAGTGCCTTGAGGTTCATACCGATGTTGGCACCGAACTCCATGCAGCTGTGAATATCGCGTGCTCGACATAAGGCTTTGACGAAAAAATTCAGGTTGGAGGCGAGCAGTGCGCCCCCTTGGTTGCGCTTTATGTATTCGGTGCCAAAGTCACCGGCCCAGAAGGCTTCCTGCTCGGTCTTGAAACTCATGGAGTGGACTCCGTTGTGATCTGGGTTATTGTCGCGGACCTTTGCTGGATGTGCTGGTTCAGCGTCAGCCAGTCCGGGTGAGCGGCAAGCACGGCAAGGACGTCGTCCTGCGAAAACTGCGGATGAACGGGGTACAGCGTCTCGAACAGGCGGCGCACGAGCTCGTAGTCCTCGGGTGTATCCACCGTCCAGCGGTGGTGACTCAAGTCCACGGGGCTGGCGACATTGCGCACACGGTAACGTTCGGGCCGCCAGTAGATAAAAGGAGTCACGTGCTCGCGCTCAGCGGCCTGCGCGGCCTCGGCTTGAGCTTCCTCAAGCGCTCTGGCGCTGAACACCTCTACCGCCATGCCGTAAGGCCAGGTCGGCGGAAGCATGTTGGACACATAGTCGCTGCCACCCTGCCCGTGGTAGGAGGAAATCACCAAATCTATCAATGCCGGATCGATCAGGGGGCAATCTGACGTGATTCGAACCACCACATCAGCCGCATGCAATCGCGCCACCTCGGCATATCGCGAAAGTACATCGTGCTCGCTACCTCGGAAACAGGGCACATTCAGAAGCGCGCATTCATCGACTATCGGATGATCAGCGACATTAGTCGTTGTTGCCACGACGATGGCATGCGCCCGCTGCACCCGACCCAGCCGCTCAATCAACCGGATGAGCATGGGTTTCCCGGCCAGCGGCAGCAGGACCTTTCCCGGCAGCCGAGTCGAGGACATGCGCGCCTGGACAATGATGACCGTTGTCATGCAGAAAGCGCTGATGCCAATGCTGCCACCACGCGGTCTTGCAGGGCGTCTGTCAGGGACGGATACAGAGGAATCGATATGGCCTGGGCCGCGTAGGCTTCAGCCATGGGGAACTGACCCGACCGGAATCCCAGGCCTTTGTAATACGGCTGCAGTGGAATGGGCTCATAGTGCACATTGACACCAATCCCCGCCCCGCGCAGGCGGGTGAATACCGTAGCACGATCCGCCACACCCGGCCCGGGCAGTACCTCGACCACATACAAGTGCCAGGATGAACGAGCCGTCGCGCCTGGACCGGGCGCACGCGCTGGGCGACGCAGCGGCAGCCCCCCCAGAAGACGATCGTAGCGATCAGCCAAATGTTCGCGGGCGGCATGAAAGCCGTCGAGACGCTGCAACTGGGAAAGACCCAACGCCGCCTGGATGTCTGTCATTCGATGATTGAAGCCCAGGCTATGCTGTTCGTAGTGCCACAGGCCGACATCCGGATTTTGCATCTCGCTGGCGTCGCGCGTGATGCCATGGGAGCGCAGCAACTGCAGGCGGCGTGCCAGCCCTGCATTCTGGGTGGTGACCATCCCGCCTTCACCAGTGGTCAAGACCTTGACCGGGTGAAAGCTGAACACACTGATCTCGGCGTACCTGCTGCCAATGGCACGCCCGTTGTAGCTGGCCCCAACCGCGTGCGAAGCGTCTTCCAGAATCGCAAAGCCGTAACGATCAGCCAGCGCACGCATCGGCGCCAGATCGCAAGCAAGTCCGCCGAAATGAACCGGGATGACAATGCTTGGCAGACGGTTTTCGTGTTCAGCCTTTTCCAGCTTCTGTGCGAGAGCCCTCACGCACATGTTGCGGGTGACAGGATCGATATCCACGAAGTCTACGTCTGCCCCACAGTACAGCGCAGCGTTGGAAGAAGCGACAAAGCTGTTTGGACTGGTCCAGACAGCCGTTCCTGGTCCAGCGTTCAAAGCCAGGCAGCCAATATGCAGGCCAGCCGTGGCGTTGCACACGGCCACGGCGTGCGCCACACCATGACGCTGCGCGAACGCTTCCTCAAACCGCGGCACGGCCGGCCCCTGTGTGAGCCAGCCCGAGGTCAGCACTTGGCGCACAGCCGCCAAGTCATCCTCATTGATCGACTGGGTGGCGTAGGGAACGAAATCCATGGAACTGCTTGCGGATCAGATG
>NZ_JBGFFF010000294.1:0-2380 GCF_056175785.1 Acidovorax sp. LjRoot204 | reverse complement strand
GGGCTGGGCGGCATGGTGGTGGCGGTGGTGCTGTGGGAGCGCCAGGCGTCCCCCCTGGCCTGGACGGCGCTGTTGCTGGCCACGCTGGTGTGGCCGCATGTGGCCTACCTGCTCACCCGCCGCGCGGCCGACCCGTACGCCGCCGAGGTGCGCAACCTGCTCATCGACTCGGCGCTGGTCGCTGCGCTGGTGCCGCTGATGCACTTCAACCTGCTGCCCAGCGTGATGTTGCTCACCTTGACCATGGTGGACAAGATCACGACCGGCATCCGGGGGCTGTGGGCACGCGCCCTGTGGGTGATGCTGGCGGCCGGCGCCGCCAGCACGGCGGTCATGGGCCTGCACTGGGCGCCCGAGACCTCCATGCGCGTGATGGTGGCCTGCCTGCCGGTGATGTCGCTGCACACGCTGTCGGTCAGCGTGGTCAGCTACCAGCTCATCCGGCAGTCTGCGCGCCAGAACCAGATGCTGGACGAACTGCGCCGCGTGGACGCGCTGACCGGCCTGTTCGGGCGTGGCCACTGGCAAGAGCAGGCAGAGGCCGCACTGCGCCGCCACCACACCACCGACGAGCCCGCCTGCATGCTGATGCTGGACATCGACCATTTCAAGGAGATCAACGACGCCTACGGCCACACCGTGGGCGACGAGGTGATCCGCGCGCTGGCCCATGTGGTGCGGGGCAACGTGCGCGCAGGCGACTGCGCGGGGCGCTACGGCGGGGACGAGTTCGCCATCGTGCTGCCCGGCATGCAGGCCCGGGACGCCCTGGCCATTGCCCAGCGCATCCGCGAGCAGACCGAAGGCGTGCGCCTGCGCAGCCTGCCCGAACTGCGCATCACCAGCAGCATCGGCGTGGCCCCGGCCGACCACCGCCACAGCAGCCTGCGTGCGTGGATCGACGCGGCGGATGCGGCGCTGTACGTCGCCAAGAACGGCGGACGCAATCAGGTGGCGGGGTGCATGGAGCCGGCGCTGGTGCCGGCGGTGTAGCCACCAGCACTGCGTGCAGGTTCAGGACTCGTCGGCGGCGACTGCAGGATTCACCGGCCACTGCACCCGCACCGTGCAACCACTCCCCAGCACCGCGGTCGCACTGATCTGCGCGCCGTGGCGCTGCGCAATGGCACGGCACAGCGCAAGCCCTGTGCCCACGCCCTCGAACTCCGTCTCGCGGTGCAGGCGCTGGAACACGCCAAACAAGCTGCCCGCGCGCGCCGGGTCAAAGCCCACGCCGTTGTCCTGCACCGAGAAGGCGCCCTGGCCTGCGGGTGCCGCGTCCGCCGACACCGTGATGCACGGTTGCGCCACGGAGCGGGTGAACTTGAGGGCGTTGCCCAGCAGTTGCACCAGCAGATCCTGCAGCAGCGTCGGGTCGGCCCACAGCGTGGGCAAATCGGTGCCCACACGCCACTCCACAGCGCGTCCGGCCTCGGCCGGGGCCAGTGTGGCGCGCGCCTGGGCCATGGCATCGGTCAGCGGCACGGGCTGCAGGCGCAGCGGCGCACGGCTGGCACGCACCAGGGCGTGCAGGCCGTCGATCATGAGCCCCATGCGCCGAGCCGAGTGGTCCATTGTGGAGAGGAAGCCCAGGGCCTCTTGCACCTCAGCACCCTGCACCACCTCGGGCGGCAGGTCGCCCAACACCTCGCGCACCAGCGTTCCGTAAGACGTCACATGCCGCAGCGGCGCGCGCAGGTCGTGCGAGACGGCGCGCAAGAACTCCTCTTGCGCAGCCGCCATATCGGCCACCTGCTGCTGGCTGCGGGCCAGTTCGGCGCGCAGCTGTTCGGGGGTCATGTCTGCAGCAGCCACTTTCATCTCCCGCCGCAGGCCACAGAAGCGTGCACGGCACAACGAGGCGCCAACGCGCTATGCACGAAGACGAAGACGCAGGCGAGGACAGCCAGCAAGGGCCGCCCCGCAGCAAAGGCTGTCGTCCCCCTGGAGGGGGAAGGCGCGAAGCGACTCAGGGGGGGCTTCATTTTTTCGGACGGGACCAGTTGGCAATGCTGACTTGCTTGCCCCGCGCCACGCTCAACGCGCCGGGCGGCGTGCTCTTGGTGATGGTGCTGCCGCCGCCCACCGTGCCGCCAGCGCCAATGGTCACAGGCGCCACCAGCACACAGTTGCTGCCCACRTGCACGTCGKCCTCGATSACSGTGCGGTGCTTGTTGGCGCCGTCGTAGTTGGCSGTGATGCTGCCCGCGCCGTARTTSACGCGYYSGCCCACSSTGGCRTCGCCCAGGTAGGCCAGGTGRTTGGCCTTGGCGCCSTCGGCCAGSGTSGAGTTCTTSACTTCSACGAARTTGCCGATGTGCACCTCGCSGCCCARCTGCGCGCCGGGGCGCAGACGGGCAAAGGGGCCAATCAACGCGCC
>NZ_JBGFFF010000293.1:0-2407 GCF_056175785.1 Acidovorax sp. LjRoot204 | reverse complement strand
TTGCTCAGCAGGTGCAGCAAGAACAGCATGGAGCCATCCGACACGCGGGGCAGGCCCGGGCCGAAGCGACCGTTGTAACCCTGCTGCTCGTGCTCTTTGCGCACTTCTTTTTCGACCTTCTTCCATTCCACGCCAAAGGGTGGGTTGGAGAGCATGTAGTCGAACTTCTTATGCCCATGRCCGTCGTCACTGAGGGTGTTGCCAAAAGCGATGTTGGCCACGTCCTGGCCCTTGATCAGCATGTCGGCCTTGCAGATGGCGTAGGACTCAGGGTTGAGCTCCTGGCCAAACACCGTCAGGCGTGCCTGCGGGTTGTGCTCGGCCAGGTATTCGCCCGCCACGCTGARCATGCCGCCGGTGCCCGCTGTGGGGTCGTAGATGGTGCGCACTACGCCGGGCTTGCTCAGGATGTCATCGTCCTCGATGAAGATCAGGTTGACCATGAGTCGGATGACTTCGCGCGGGGTGAAATGCTCCCCGGCGGTCTCGTTGCTGATTTCAGCGAACTTGCGGATCAGCTCCTCGAACACCAGGCCCATCTGCATGTTGCTGACCACCTCGGGGTGCAGGTCAATCTGGGAGAACTTTTCGGCCACCTGGTAGAGCAGGCCCGACTTGGCCAGGCGCTCAACCTGGGTGTGGAATTCAAAGCGCTCGAACACATCGCGCACGGCGGGCGAGAACGCCTGCACGTAGCTGAACAGGTTTTGCGCAATGTGATCCGGATCACCCAACAGTTTCTGCAGATCTAGGGGCGAGGTGTTGAAGAAGCTCTGCCCCGCCTTGCGCAAGAGGAAGGGCTCTGGATTGATGCCCAGCTTTTCCTTGTCTGCCAGTTCCACCAGCACCGCGGACTTGGTGGCCTCCAACACGCAGTCAAGACGGCGCAACACCGTGAAGGGGAGGATGACCTTGCCGTAGTCAGATTGTTTGTAGTCGCCGCGCAGAAGATCGGCGACAGACCAGATGAAAGCGGACAGGGTTTGTTGGTTCATGCGAGAGCGATGCTGACAATTTTTTACCTGGGCAGTATGCCAGCACATCTCATTGGAAAGTCTCAGCACGCCTACCCGGCTAAGCGACAGCCGATATGCCCTTCCATTCAATTTCTCAATTTAATTACCCGCCATTAAGTCATTACTTACTTATTATCCATCGAAGGGAATAGCATATCACCGCATTGAAACCACCACATCAGGACATTCAGCGATTACAGCCTCCATATCTGTGCTAAAAATATCGCATCCAGACTCAATCAAAGCAATCAAATGCAATATGAGTTTTGTGGCGGTGCTCCATCTCTGCACGATAGGCGCGCAGTGTTCCCATCCAAGAAAAAGACAGAAAAGCCCATTATTATGACTTGCGAATACTGTCCAGATTGCGGTGCAATAGCATTATTAGGATTCGGCGAACCCGATGTTGCTAGCAGCATCGAGCAAACGCGCACCAAAAAATCAAAAACCCAGTAAATCCAATTGGTGAGCGCTCTAATAAATGCAGTCGGTCACATGTTGCAGACCGTAATTCTGGAGATTTGAATGAAAGACAAAACCACCCAGCAGTGGCTGGCAGATCAACAAACGTTGGCCGGTGTTACAGACGAGGAGCTGGCCAGCGTGCTTGGCTATGAATCGCCCAAGGTGATTCAGATGTTTAAGTCGGGTGGCATGAAGGTGCCGATTAACAAGGTGCCGGCGTTGGCCGGCGCGCTCGACCTCCACCCCGGCTTGCTAATGCGCCGTGTGCTTAACGATGTGAGCCCTGAATTGCTGCAGGCCATTGAACATTGCCTGGGCGCCCTCTGCCTCAGCGAAGGCGAGCAGAAACTTATCGCAGCGATCCGCAAGGCGAATCCCAGCAAGGAGCCCGTCCCAATCATGTTTGATCGGGACGCAATCATTACTTTGATCGTTGCATGAGGTATGGCTACGACAGGCCATCACCGCTACAAGAGCACGCACAGCAACTCAACAGTTCCACGCTCCGGAGGCATCGATGAATTGGGCGACACCCAGCCCCCAGATCTGCCCGTGGCTTCGCCCCTGGTGCAGCAGGAGCGCGAAATGATGGTGACAACGACCATCAGTGACGAAGTCAAATGGGAAGTGACAACCTGGCGGGAAACCAAAGAAAAGCAGTTGATGGCCACAGCCCCGATTCGGCCTGAGGAGATCATTTTGACGGAGCGGCCCTTGGTTTTCGTCCTCGAAGGCGAGCACCCCAGTGGACACAGCTGGGCTCTAGTAGACAAAATCATGCGTAGTGCGTCGCTGACGGATGCGTACTACTCATGGCGTCTGAAAGCGACGAAGGCAGTGTATGACGCTGCCGATACCAAGGTCGAGAAAGAGCTTGCCCGTAAGCATCGGCGCCCCCGTGAAATGGTTCGCACGCTGTATTACAG
>NZ_JBGFFF010000292.1:0-2419 GCF_056175785.1 Acidovorax sp. LjRoot204 | reverse complement strand
GGTTACTGATTCCGATTGGGGCGATCAGGAACCGCCGAATCAAACCGATTGGCCTGGCTTCTGCGATTGGGCCACGGTGGTCTGTGAGTTCATCAACTGGTTCAAGCTCGACCCGCAGCTTCCTGACGATGTAGAGCTTCCTTACGAGGAAAAGGAAATCGAATGGCAGGAGCGTGACAGTGGTTTGGGCGCCGGCACGTGCCCTGCGCCCATTTCAGCATCTGTCCTAGATACCACTGTGGAGTTCGGTTACGAGGGCATTTGCGGATTCATGGAATACATGCGTCCTGTAGCGATTGCGTGCGCGTGGATCAGCGCTGCGTTCATCGTCGTCAACGCCCGCCCAATGAGGTTCTGACATGCAAGGTCTTCTCCTGAAACTCGGCATGTGGGTGCTTGGCGGATTCATCGCCCGCACCTTGGTGGGTGCCGGTCTGACTATCGTCGGCTATGTCGCGTTCGTTCCCCTGTTGGAATACGGCTTGGATCAGTTGAACAACGCCCTTGGCGGAATGGCTGCTGACGTGTTGAACGTCCTGCTCCTGGGCGGATTGGGCGACATCATCACGATCATTGGCAGCGCGATGATGACCAAAATTTCCTTGCTTGCTGGCCTTGCTGGCTTGGCGCGCGTGCACACGCAGGGATCGCCGTAATGCTGACCATCATTTCAGGCCAGCCCGGCAACGGAAAAACGCTCAAGGCTATGGCTGAGATGGAAGCGGCCTATCTGGACAATCAGCGCCGGTCCAAGCTTCCGCCTGACCATAAGGACTATCAACCCGAGCGCGAGTTTTACTCCAACGTTGCAGGCGCTACCCGCGAAGAGAACCCTGATGCATTTCCGTGGGTTCAACGCATGCCCGAACACAACGACTGGACGATGCTTCCCAAGGGCAGCTACGTGCAGTACGACGAAGGTCATGCGGACGGAATCACGCCCGGCTTAGAGCGTTACGGGCTGCTATTCCCTGCCACTGGTAAGCCCGGCGAATCGCAGGACCACCGCATCCGCGCTATGTCCACGCACCGCCACGGCGGTTATGACCTTGTCATCATCACGCAGTGGCCCTCCAAGGTGCATCACAACGTCCGCCAGCAGTGCGGCCGGCATGTGCACATGAATCGCTCCATGGGCCTACAGGCCGCCGGCACGATGGTCTGGTCACGGTGTCAACCAGACCCCTACGACGAACGCGAACGCGAGAAGGCTGATGAAGAAGTCTGGTCGTACCCGAAGGAACTGTACAATCGCTATAAGAGCGCCACGCTCCACACCACATCCCACAAGTTCAAGCTGCCGAAAAAGATTAAAAACGGGCTGACGACTGCGTTTTCGCTCGTTGTAGTACTCGCTGCCGTGTGGTGGTGGATGGGCTGGGACCTGAGCGTGTTTTTCGGGGGAGGGGAGCCGGCAAAAGCGGAGGCCACCGCAGGTGGCCCGCGGCCGGCTCCCTCCGTGTTCGGGTCCGATGTACCTGTGGGGGAGGGGGAGGGCCTCGGTCAATTGCCAGGCATGGGCGCATACGCCGATCTGAATACCGCTCCGACGCCGTCGCTTATGGGCTGTGCATCCGGCGACCGTTCCTGTCGCTGTTTCAACACTGACGGTTTCGTCATTGATATGCCGCGCGCTCGTTGTCTTGCACTGCTCGCCGACCCGTTGCCTTTCAACATCAAGCATGAATACGCCAACAAGAGGGAACCTACGCGTGAACAGTCAACTTCTCGAACGGTGGGGTCTTCGAGTTCTCCGGTCGCTGGTACCGTCATTTCTGCTCACATGGGTTCGCCAGTCACCGGCGAGGTACCCGAGAAGTACACCGCTACTTGGTGACCTTTCTGCTATGTCGCTCTCATCGGGTGGTCGTGAAATCGCCAAGTGCTTGGCCCTCATTCTGATGACCTTCGACCACACCAATAAGGTTTTGTGGGCTGGCTCGTTTCAATGGATGAGTGACGCTTCTCGCATCGTGTTTCCTATCTTCGCAATCGTGTTGGCTTACAACCTTGCATCGAATCATTCGACCGACCGCGTTCGTCGCTCTCTCTTCGCCATGTTGGTGTGCGCTGTAATTGCTCAACCTCTGCACGCCGCTGCGTTCGGCATCTTTCTACCGCTCAATGTCCTTTTCACTCTCGCACTTGGTGTCTATGTTGCGTATGAGCGCAATTGGTTCATTGCGTTTGCAGCATTCGCAATCGGTGGGGTAGTGGTGGATTATCAGTGGATGGGCGTTGCTGTGGTCGTCACTGCCACCTGGGCAATTCGTTATCCGTCTCGTCTCAACTACTCCCTCCTTGTTGCATCCGTTGCTTCCTTGCAGATCATCAATGGCACGTGGTGGGCGCTCGCTGCATTTCCCGTTCTGTGGCTGCTTGGCCAAGTCGATGCATACATCCCCCGTCACCGCTGGGT
>NZ_JBGFFF010000291.1:0-2467 GCF_056175785.1 Acidovorax sp. LjRoot204 | reverse complement strand
GCAACATAAGCCTTGATGGCCGCGCCATCTGCAAAGCTTTGAGTGGCCAGAGCATCCCACACCGCGGCCTGCCGGTCTGACGGCAGGCAGCCATCGGCCAGCTGGTAGGCAATGGCATCTCCCGCGCCGATGGTGTCGCCGGTCAGTGCCAGCCACTCGCCCACGCGGCCCGGGCAGCGGCTCAGGAAGTAACCCCCGCCCACGTCCGGGAACAGGCCAATCGCCGTCTCGGGCATGGCCATCTTGGTGCGCTCGGTCACTACGCGCAGGGCGGCGCCCTGGCTGATGCCCATGCCGCCCCCCATCACGATGCCATCCATGAAGGCGATGTAGGGCTTGGCGTAGTTGTGGATCAGGTGGTTGAGCGCGTATTCCTCGGTGAAGAAGTCCTCGATCAGCGGGTTGCCCTGGCTACCTGCCTGGTGCAGAAAGCGGATATCGCCGCCTGCGCAGAAAGCACCAAACGGGCCTTCCTTATTGCTGCCACGGATGGCCACGGCCAGCACCCGCGCATCGTTCTGCCATGCCAGCAGGATGCCCATCAGGTCACGCACCATACCCAGCGACAAGGCATTGAGCGCACGCGGGCGGTTCAGGGTAATGAAGCCCACCTGGCCACGCACTTCGCTCAACACTTCAGACACGACCGTCTCCGTCATTTTTGTTCCTTCCAACCCAACAGTTCATTGAAAACCAGCGCACCAATCACCAGTGCGCCCCCCGTCARCACCGCCGTGCCAGGCTTTTCGCCCGCGCCCAGCCATGCCAGCAAGATGCCAAAGATCACTTCAAGCAGCCCGAGCAGCGCCATCTCGGGCGCCTTGAGCACGCGCCCGCATCGCACGGCCAGCACACAAGGGATGGCCAATTGCACCACGCCCAGCAAGGCCAGCAGGCCCAGGTCGTGGGCCGACGCCTGAAAAGGCAGCGCCAGTGGCAGCGTGGCCACCACCGAAATCACTGCGCCGACCAACACCGCAGGCACCAGGTCCACCGCATGGCCATGGCGCTGCGAATGTTGTACCACCGTCCAGTTAATGGCGGCAGCCACAGGCACACACAGCGCCACCAGCGTGCCCGCCAGAGGGAGGCCCGCCATCTGCGAACCATACATCCACGCAATACCCAGCCCCGCCACAGCAATCGCAGCCCAGGTACGCGGGGCGATGTGATGGCCGATGAACACCCTTGCAAACAGCGCTGTGAGCAGCGGCCCCACGGCCATCGTGACCAGCACATTGGCCACCGGCATGAGAACCAGCGCCACCATGAACGCCGTGAACATCACGCTCCAGCACACGCCAGAGATCCACAACGCACGGCCACTGTGGCACATGGAGGCAAACACCGCCCTGCCCTGCAGCGCGGGCAAGATGACCAGCAGCGACAGCAACGTAAAAAAGCTGCGCCAGAAGGTCACTTCAAAACTTGCCGCATGCTCCAGGTGGCGCGTGACCACGCCGGCAATGGACCACATCAGGGTCACCGCCACCATCAGCAGCACTGCCCGGGTATGGGTGAGTTTCAACATGGTTTGTGCAGGGTTCAGACGGAAAAAAGGCCACTGCGTGGCAGTGGCCCTTTCGGAAACGCTGAGCTTATCAAGAACGGGAGGCGCGCTTGCGCTCGTTTTCGGTCAGATAGCGCTTGCGCAGGCGCACGGACTTGGGCGTGATTTCGACCAGTTCGTCGTCCTCGATGAACTCCACGCCGTATTCGAGCGTGAGKTCGATCGGSGGCGTGATCTTGATCGCGTCTTCCTTGCCSGASACRCGGAAGTTGGTCAGCTGCTTGGTACGTGTGGCGTTCACCACCAGGTCGTTATCACGGCTGTGGATGCCGACGATCATGCCTTCATACACAGGGTCGTTGGCCTTCACGAACATGCGACCACGGTCGTCCAGCTTGCCCAGCGCGTAGGTGAAGATTTCACCGTCGTCCATGGAGATCAGCACGCCGTTCTTGCGGCCGCCGATGTCGCCCTTGTGCGGCTCGTAGCTGTCGAAGATGTTGCTGATGAGGCCGGAGCCGCGCGTCAGGTTCAGGAATTCGTTGGTGAAACCGATCAGGCCACGGGCCGGGATGCGGTACTCCAGGCGAACGCGGCCACGGCCGTCGGACTCCATGTTCACCAGCTCGCCCTTGCGCTCGCCCAGGGCCTGCATCACGCCGCCCTGGTGGCCTTCTTCGATGTCGGCCGTCACCAGCTCGATAGGCTCGTGCTTGACACCGTCGATGTCCTTGAACACCACGCGGGGCTTGGACACGGCCAGCTCGTAACCTTCGCGGCGCATGTTTTCCARAAGGATGGTCAGGTGCAGTTCRCCRCGACCCATCACTTCGAAGATGCCTTCTTCGTCGGTTTCGTTCACGCGCAGSGCCACGTTGTGCTGCAGTTCCTTYTGCAGGCGGTCCCAGATCTGGCGGCTGGTSACGAACTTGCCTTCRCGGCCGGCCAGCGGGCTGG
>NZ_JBGFFF010000290.1:0-2480 GCF_056175785.1 Acidovorax sp. LjRoot204 | reverse complement strand
CTCCTGGTAAGCGTTCAGGTACTGCACGAGCAGCGATTCATCGAACGCACTGTCGGTATGGGCCACAAACGACCAGGCCACACCGTACACACGCGGCAGGCCCACCAGCGGGGCGTCTTTGAGCACGGGCAGCGAGCGGTAGTAACGCGGCGGCAGCCCGGCCCGGATCTCCTTGAGCTGGCTTTCGATCAAATGAAAGTTGTCAAACAGCCATTCAGCGGCGGGGCTGATCGCGTGCTCGTCATGCGGTGCGTCAAACAGGTAGCGGTACGCGCCCCGCAGTGCGCGGATGTTGCTCTGCAGACGCGGGTAAAACGTGGTGCGGCCAAAGGGCGCCTTGCCTGCGTCGTGGGAGGAACCGAGGTGCCGGCCATGCTCTTCGAAGCGGGCCACGCCAAACACTTCGGCCCGCAGGGGTTCCAGCACCGGGCCTGCCCGGGCATCGAGCATGCGGTCCATCGCGGAGGGAACCCAGGGCCATGGTGTGCGTAAGCCCATGCGCGCGCGCCCTACCGCACCAGCGATACAGCCCCCACCAGCAACGTGACCAGCAGTGCAACCGTCACCACATGCTCTGCCACCTGGGCCTGCAGCCATGCAGCGCCACCGATCAACCGGTCCAGAGGCCCCCGCAATGCGCCGCAATGCACCAGGTGTTCACCCAGATGAGAGAGTTCCAGCAGCGATATGTCTGCCGGCTGCCCCACGGAAGACGTGTCCCACGCAGAGGCAAGGTTGGATGGATGGGACATGGGCGGCTCCTGGTATACAAGTGAATGGCGCAACCACATGGCGGGTGCGCTCCGATCCTCTTGTACAAGGGGCACATGCTGCGCGTCTGTTCGCTATCGAACAGACCCCAGCCAGTCTGATTTCTGCCCATGCACCTCACCACCTGATGCCTGGCCTCGCTGGCAAAGCTACTGGCGAGGTGGGTGGCGTTGAAGTCTCCTCCAACACTACTGTTTGTATAGCACCTAGCGCAATACATCAAAGCGCTAGCGGTCGACTCGATCCAAAAATAACGAATCAAACACTGCTCGGTACCAGCACGGCAGAAGCCAGAGCCGATCCATAAGCGGCCCATGGCTTTTCAGAAGAGACGTTGAACGCACACCACCGTGCGCCCGCACCGCTCAGGCAACCTGGGCGGYCTCGCGCAGGCTGTCCACCAGCGCCCGCAGCSCGGCCAGGTAGGAGTGGGGACCGAAGCCCTGTACCGTGGCCTTGACGGCGGGCGAGATGATSGARTGCGCGCGCCAGGCCTCGCGCGCGGCGATGTTGGACATGTGCACTTCTATCACCGGGAAAGGCATGGCCTTGATGGCGTCGTGCAGCGGCACGCCGTGCTGTGTCAGCCCCGCAGGATTCACGAGTGCGCCCTGCGCTGCATCGATGTTCGCGTGCAGGAAGTCGATGAGCGCGCCCTCGTGGTTGGACTGCACGATATCGAGCTCCACACCCAGCTCTGTAGCGAGCTTGAGCAAACGCTCGTTGATCTGGGCCAGCGTGGTGGTGCCGTAGATATGGGGTTCGCGGCGCCCGAACAGGTTGAGGTTGGGGCCGTGGAGGATGAGAATTTTCATGGGGTGTTCAGGGTTGGGAGCGGCTGACAAAGCTCAGCGAAGCGGTTCTGGCTAGGCGCTGCGTCGCAGGCAGTGCGAATAGCACGACAAGACGCAGCAACGACGCCAGAAGAGTTTTGCCAGGCGCTCTTACTTGCGGATGCGGGCGAGTTCGTCGTTGTAGAGCTTGACGATCGCCGGGTCATAGGTGGCCGCGAACTTCTCGATCACGGGCTTGGCGATCTGCTGCATGCGGGCCAGCTCGGCGGGCGTGATCTCGTTATAGGCCATGCCCTTGGCCTGCAGGTCACCCACCGAACGCTGCGCTGCAGCGCGGCTCACCTGGCGCTGGTAGCCACGCGACTCGTTGGCAGCGTCGTGCATCATCTTCTGCTCAGCGGGGGTGAGCTGGTCCCAGAACTTCTTGCTCACCAGCACGATGTTGGCGGCGTACACGTGGTTGGTAGCGCTCACGTACTTCTGCACCTCGAACATCTTGTTCGACAGGATCACGGCATAGGGGTTCTCCTGGCCGTCCACGGCCTTGGCTTCCAGCGCGCCATACAGCTCGGCAAACGGCATGGGCACGGGGTTGGCCTTGAAGGCCTTGAAGGTCTCCAGGAACACCGGGTTGGGGATCACGCGCAGCTTGAGTCCATCGAAGTCATCGGCCTTGGTGATGGGGCGCCTGCTGTTGGTCACGTTGCGAAAACCGAGGTCCCAGTAGCCCAGGGCCACCAGGCCCTTCTCGGGCAATCGGGCGATCAGCGCTTGGCCCAGGGGGCCGTCGAGCAGCGCATCGGCCTGCGCAAAGTTGGCCACCGAGAAGGGGAAGTCAACCAACCCGAATTCCTTGACGATGCCGGCCAGCGAGGTGGTCGCCGGGGCCGACATCTGCTGCACACCGCCCTGCAA
>NZ_JBGFFF010000289.1:0-2486 GCF_056175785.1 Acidovorax sp. LjRoot204 | reverse complement strand
GGCTAGAACAGGCTGGATTGCGGTTGGGTGGGGCTGTCCAGCTTCACCGGCCGCGGCGCCAGGCGACGGCCGTCTCTCAGGGCACGCAGTGCGCGTGCGATGTCAGGGCGTGGGGTGTCTGCCTCGAACATCAGGCAGTGCACCTGGGCGACGTGGGGAGCTTCCTTCCAGTAGATCCGGTATTCCAGATCGCCTCCGACATGCACGGAACGTGCCCACATGGGCAACGTCCGGTGCAAGGGCGCGGGTCGCCGCGCGTTCACGGTTTCACCTTCTTGGCAGGCTTGGCTTTGGACTTCGGCTTTGCCTTTGTCGCTCGCTTGGCTTGGGCTTGCTGCTGGGGGCGCGTCCGCACGGCCGCTTCCCAGATCGCTTCCAGTGCACGCACGGAAGGGCTGACCAGATCCAACGCAGCTTCCATCATCAGGAACCTCTGACGATGCTTCTGCTGCCATGTCTCGATGAATCGGTAGATGACCGACATCGAGCCGCCTTCGATCATGGCGTGTACCGCGCTACCGGTGATGCTCTCACCTTTGCGGAACAGCTCATCGCACGCCTGTGCGACGTTCTCTTCGGTGGCGATTTGACGACTATGCACGGCCGGCATCAGACGTCCTCCGTGAGGAAGGAACCCTGTGGCGATGTCGCACGCGCCGGCACCGGACCGTGACGCGCAATGCGTCCTTCCAAGGCAGCCAGGCCGGCTTCCGTGAGCGAATAGGCTTCACCGTCGCCGCTTACGAAGCCGCGCTGATAGAGCCCGACCAGTGTCGCGCAGAAGCCGCGATGCTGGGCACTGCCGTAGATCTTGTCATCCGCGGGACGGCCGGCCTTTAGGTTGGCCATCACGCGCCACATCGACTGGGTAAGCGACTGCTTGCGCTTGCTGGGCGCCTTGGACGCCGCCGGCGGCACCGCCGGTTGATCGGGAAGCACGACGCGCAAACGCGGCTTCCCGGTAGGCCCGAGAGACTGCACAGTGTTCATGAGGTCAGCCCTCATTGCCCTGACGCAACAYCTCCAGCTCTTCCACCAGCGCTTCCAGCTCCTGGCGGGTGCTGTCCGACAGGCCGGCATAGCCGGGGTCCTGGCGGATCGAGGTGACTCGCTCGAACAGGCGCGGTGCGGAGCGCTTGAGCGCGCTCTCGAACTTCGCGCCCGGCAGGTTCTTCTTGGTGATCTTGTTCTTGCCGGCGGCCTGGGCCGCGGCCAGCTGCTGCTTGAGCTGCGCCGTGGCCGCTTCCGCGCCGAGCTTGCGGAACAGATCCACCACAGTGGTGGCGGCGACCTGGTTGGACACGACCATGTCCTGCACCGCGATCGGAGCACTGGACAGCAGGATCAGATTCTCGACATGGGTGCTGGTGATGTGCAGATCGCTGGCGATCCGCGCATTGGTGTGACCACGGCCGACCTTGCGCTTGACCAGCAAGGCCAGGCCCAGCATCGGCAGCGGGTTGCCGTTGTTGTTGGTGTGCAGCGCATTGAGCATGTCGTCCATCGACATGGTCTTGGGCGCCAGCGCCACCGGGATGGCGTCGATGCCGGCGCCTTCGCTGTTGGCCAGGGCAACGGATTCAAGACGGGTGTGACCGTCGAAGACCACGATCATGTTGTTGCCCGAGCCATCATCGGCCACGAAGCAGGAGATCGGCTTGTCCCACTTGAAGCCTTCGCGCTTCATCGAATCCGCATACATGCGGACCGTCGCCTTGTGCTCGGGCGTGTTGACGAAGCGGAGGTTGAAACCTTCCATCACCTGGATCTTGTCCGGGTGCATCCACACGACCGAGTCGTTGCGACGATTCTCGGTCTTGACGGCCTTGATGCCGCCAGGGGTCACCTCGCCAGCAACTTCATCAGCGGGGCGGGTTTCGAGAACGAGCGTGGGATTGTTGAGGTCAAACGAGGGCTGTTCATACAACATGATGGATCTCCTTCCTGTGGAGGTTCGGGTAGTCGACAAGCACGTGCGCAGGCACCGGCTGGCCCTCTTGCAGGGCCTTCCGGATGACGCGTTCGTGAGTCACGGGACGCTGGCTGATGGCCAGGAGGCGGAGCTGGGTGAAGCGGGGAAGTACGAGAGTGCCTGCAGAGACCTGCGACAGCTGCTGCTTGATGGCGTCATGGACGCCGTAACGGAGGCGATCACGCTCGCCCATGCGATGAGCCAGGTCGTTGCCAGCGCTACGCGTGGCGCGGCCGAAAGGTGCATTGCCGGGATGAGCTGCGCTGAGCTCTTCTTCCCACTGCTGCTTTGTCAGTTGCCATGGAGCAAGCATCTTGACACCTATCGTTGACCGATGGCTAGCAAGATACTCTAACGAAAGTTATTGTCAACTACCTAGTGCACAAAAAACGCTGGTAGTTCAGAGTGGGGCAGGTTTTAGGGGGTATTTGATGGGAATTCCCTCAAGTAACCACCGGCCGTTGACCCACTGGTACCGGCCTTCACAGAAGCCCTGAAGGGCTACGGGCAGCAC